>JAOTYD010000022.1 GCA_029862005.1 Gammaproteobacteria bacterium
ATCTAACCAGTTCGCTCGCCCTGAATAAATCGGCGTGCGTTACTTCATCCTGTTCGAGATCAACAGAGTGTTCCACTAAAGAGCAACCTGGCGCGAGGCTCAGGGGAGTTTTTACACAGCCTCGGCCGAAGATTGCCGCTTACCACAATAATTTGAGCGTCTCCTTTGGAGAAATCCGGCTCGTTAATCCCCCAGATCAACAGCCCGGGTTAATCCGGATCGGTTAATACTTTTACTAATGCAGCTCGATCTTCAGCCCCAAAACCGGCATCAACGCCTCTCTGATAAATTTGAGAAAGGAAAGCGGGGAGTTCGGAATTTGTCTTGGTTTCTTCAGCGTGAGAAAGAATTCTTTTTACAACATCATTCCATACGCTGAGCGATGCACCATCATATAAACTACCAAGCTCATATGAACCAGTGTGAATGATCTCGGCCATTTCTTTGCATCGGGGTCCATGTGATAAAACGGAGGCTAGGTGCTTGACTTCCACGCCCTCAGCCTTACAAATTTGAGCGCCATGTGCCACACCCAGGTATAAAGCAACGCTTGTAGAAAGAGCGCCTAAATCAACTGCGGCGGCGGCAGCGATATTCTCTCCGAGATATCGTAAATCACCGCCTAAAGGGTCCAAATACTTCTTGGCATCATCATAAGCTGACTGAACTCCCCCGACTAGAACGAGGCTTTCAGGATCACCCAATTCACTGGGATAGCACAGTAAAGTTCCATCCAGATAAGCCGCTCCATGTTTCGATAACAAGGCTTCGCTTGATCTCGCCTCACTGGGTGTCCCCGTACTAAATTGAATAAAGGTTTTACCATCGAGATGATGGGTGACGGTATCATCATTTAACAATTGATCTGAAGTATCATAGCAATCTACGCAGATTATGACGTGATTGCTGGCTTTAATTGCATCTGAAAATGTCGCGCTACCCGATGCACCTAAATCAATCAGTGGATTGATTTTACTCGGTGATCGATTCCAGGCCGTAACTGTGTGTCCGGCCTGCAACTCGGCTTTTGCTATGGCACTACCCATGGCACCGAGACCTATTACTGATACGTTACTCATATCGCACTTCCTGGACTAGGTTCCAAGTAAGATATCCATTAAACCGAGATAAGGACACATTAATATTTGAAATCTCCAAATGTGTCTGACCAAGAAATCATGGAAGCGTGACTAGTTAAGCGAATTGATGATAGTTTTTTGTTGTTGCTCGGCGTCCGCTCCTGGCCGAAGATTGCCTCCCACCTGGACTTTACGAGCGTCTCCTTTGGAGAAAATAGACGCTCAAATCAATTATTTCAGCGGCCGAATTCGACCCGACTCGGGCACTCATGATCAATAGATTTCAGGGTTTGGTGTCGAATGAATTTGATAATCATTTATCACCCACCAATTAATTTTGATTCAACTCAATAGCGGTTCGATCTGAAAGTCTGGCCATCATTGACGATTGCTCCTGCACGCTGCGAACCGCCGAGCACGTAGATATAATCGTTCAGGCTGACAACCGGCACGCCATGTAAAGCACGTGGCATCGGTGTCGCTGGCTTCCAGCCTTTGGCCGTTAACTGCTCGACACTGGCCAGGGTTTCGCTACCCGTGATCATGACCTCACCCCCAAAGGCATATATCCGGTTATGGTGATTCACCGCGGTGAACCCGCCTCGTGCTACGGCTAATTCCGGCGCCTCGCGCCAGTTATCGGTTGCGGGATCATAGATTTCGACGTTGGCAAGCTCGCCGACCCCGGGCCAGCGTCCACCAATCAGCACCAATTGGCCGTTATTTTCTACAACGGTCGTGTGTTCGCGTCGAATCCGAGGTGCTGCCAGTTCCTTCCAGCGATTACTGGCGGGATCGTAACGCAGGGTATGGCCCCCGGGACCATCTCCGCCCACGACGTAGATTTGTGACCCAATCACCGCTGCGCCCGCGGCATAACGGACTGCGGGCATGGGCGCGACACGACTCCACTGACCAGTTTGGATATCGAACACGAAGCTGCTGTCGCTGGCCCGCCAGCTGCCATCCGCCCCGCCGAATACGTAAAGTTTTGCCTTGTAGGCCGCAATCGCAATATGATGCCGCCCTTCTGGCATCTGCGGTAGTTCGATCCACTGCCCCTTTAAAGTGTCGTAGGCTTCGAAACTACGGCTTCCGCCAAGCCCACCCGGGACATAAATAACATTACCCCAGACTGCCGCCGACATTTCCGATCTCGCGGTCGGCATGGGTGCCAGACGTTCCCAGTCATCTGCCATTACGGACGAAAAAATCAGACAGGTAGCAGCAATCGTGGTCAGGTATCGAGTCATCGGCTTCATTTTAATTTCAATCAGGGTTTTTGACCTGAAACGACACCTTGGGTTCTGAAAATTATGGTGCCAGTTAACCTAATTTAAGGACTACGAGCGTCTGTTACTGGCCGAATGGATCGGCCTCTGTTTTTTGGGGGTCCGCTTTGTATCTAGAGATTATGTAAATTCAGATTCTAAGCCAACTTACATATTGGGCTACACTACTACGGCTGGTCTGGCCAGTCGTAGTCGTCGGCATCCATCTTCTCACGCTCCCAGCTGTACTGCTTACGTGGCGACTCAGGATCACGATGTCGTAGCAGGAAGGCCAGTACTATACCGATTAGCGCACCGCTTAAATGCGACTCGAAGGAAATGTCCTGCGCCCCGGGTAAAACACCCGAGATCATGCCGCCGTAAAGAAAAAATACGACCAGTGAAAATGCGATTGTGCGCCGCTCCCAACGAAGTACGCCGACGGTAAAGACAAAGAACAACATACCGAAAGCGAGCCCGCTAGCTCCGATGTGATAAGCCTCCCTGGCAAATAACCACACCGCGACGCCGCCGCCAAGATAAACAGACGGCAGTAGCACCTTAGCTGCTCGCGGGTAACCGTAGAGAAGCATCGTACCCATTACAACTATCGGTGCGGTGTTGGCGAACAAGTGAGTAAAGGAGCCATGGATAAAGGGGGCTAAGAGAACCCCGGCGAGACCGTCAGCCCGTCGTGGATATATACCGAACTGAACAAAATCAAGCCCGCCAAGATACTCTGCAAGTTTCAACACCCATAGCAGTAGCGCGAACGACACTGCGATTGCAAAAGCAATATATAGTCTCCGTGAATCGGCAGTGGTGTCGGGTCGATTTTGAATATCCATAAATTTGCAGTGCGCTGAGGGTTATCTAGCGTGCGGTTACAGTATACTTATTTCGGCCTCGAGCAAGAGAGCAAATAGGTATACTGTCCCCCGATTACCGCTAGAGGTATTATGTGAACGAAAAATTTAAGCGCACGGGATTTTCGCTTATTCTGCTTTTCATATCTGTAGTGCTCGCGCCCGGCGATGGTGCGGCCACGAAAGAATCGATCGTCATCGAGGACGTGACCAACGATCAGGGTATCCATGGACTTCGTGCAACCTTCCACTTACACGCGTCTCGCAAGGCCATCTGGGCGCTGTTGACCGATTACGACCGCTTCAAGGAAACTTTCAAAGGAATACGGCGTATCGAGATCATCGACGAGGACGAACGCGGTGCGCAGGTACGCTATACGATCAAGGCCTGGATACTCACCTTCGATTATACGCTGCAAAGGGATTACGTGCGGCCATACGAATTGATAACCTGGCGTCGCACTGGCGGGGATTTTCGCCTGATTTCCGGCAGCTGGATGATCTTGTCGGGCCCCCGCGAGGGCTTGCATGAAATTGTCTACGAGTCCTACATCGATGTCGGCTTTCTGATTCCGACGACACTGGTGCGAAATCGCGCGGCGCAGGAACTCGAGAAAACGGTTACGCGCATGCGGGAGCGCCTGGCCGCTGGCTGAGTTTGCAGGGGGCTCGACAATGGATTCCGGCTTGCACCAGAATGGCAAGAAGCAATTATGATTTCTTTTTTATCTGAATCTCGAACGTCTGCTCCTGGCCGTTCTGAAAAGCCCAGCTAATTCCTGCGAGCGTCTCCTATGGGGCTATCGATACCACAGCAAGACTATCCAATTTCATGATGGTTATTCAATAATGATATAGTTGGCGCATGTCTGATACCGCGCACAAAGACGAAAATCCGAAAGTTGTTCTTGAGAGACTGCGAAAAAAAGTGCTAGGTGGTGGGAGTCTGCTACTCGACAGTTTGACAGATGAAGAACTAGTCGCGATGCAGGAACTGATCTTCAAAGATGAAGCTGAAATAGTCAGTTCTGCCTGTAAGCCCTTTTTGATTGCAAAACTAGAAAGAACAATTATTTCCTAGCCTAGGATCCATTTCTGGCCGAAGATTGCCTCCTACTTGGATTATACGAGGGTCTGCTCCCGAGAAAGCAGACGCTAAGAATAAGAAATTAAATGGCGGTTAACGAACCAAAGTCGTCATGTAATAAAATATTTCACTAATTAAATCCCAGTTTAGATTTAATTAAACTCATTTTGGGATTGTTAGGTAGCATTACCCCATTGGCCTCAAAAATTGGTGTTCCGTATCTTTGTGGTGCGTAACCGGCCTTTTCCAGCTTGGCAGTTACCTCCTTCATTATGTTGTTGTCTTTATCTATAAAGTACTCTTTAAATTCAATTTTTTGATTTTCTAGTTCTTTTACTTTTTGTTTGCAAAAGCCACAGGTAGTGAGTGAATACATAGTCAACTCATAATCTGGTCTTGAAGCGACATCGACTATTTCATTATTCTTTTGTTGCCAGCCAAATGCATAAAAAAAGCCAATAGTTAATAAAACAAATAATATTATATTCTTCATGGTCGATTCTTTATTCGGGTTTATTCAGAAGATCTGCCACCTTATAAACGATGCTAACTGGTGGCGTTTTGTTCCTAATGTCTATTGGCCATCATCGACCTTATATCTCGTTATCAGGAAAGTTGTATCAATAGATGGACCTACTAACCAAAAAGTATAGATCAATTTCATATGAAACTTGTGTATTGGACTACCGCGTATCTCTGCTTTTAAATCTGGATAATTCAATGGCGGCTTATGGTCGAGGCACGAAGCTCGCTAAGCACTTTTCAGCGTCCGCTTCGGGTTAAAACAAACCTTCGTCCTTTATTGATTGGCTTCCGAAATCGACCAGCAAATGGTGTTCGGCAAATTTAAAAATGAACTAAGCGTCAATAAAGCCTGTCAGAATAACTTCCAGGTATGCGTTTTAGCATTAACTGGAAAATAACTTACATTCACACCGTTATAATGAGGAGAGACAAACTATGATTACCGCAAGAAAAACAACTGGAGCAGCGCTCGCAATTGCTGCCGCTGCAATGCTGGCAACGGCTCCAATGGCAGTTAGCGCAAGTAGCCACAGCGGCAAGTGTATGGGCTCCAATTCATGCAAGGGTCAAAGTTCTTGCAAAACTGCCAATAGCAGCTGTAAGGGTCTTAATGCATGCAAGGGGCAAGGATTTCTTGAAATGAGCAAAGCCGAGTGCGACGAAGCTGGGGGTAATTTCGAAGCGTAAACTGACAAGCGATAATAAATATTGATGCCGGGTATATCCTTAACGGGTTACCCGGTTTTTTTTATCAGTTCTTT
Source organism: Gammaproteobacteria bacterium (assembly GCA_029862005.1). Taxonomy (NCBI): domain Bacteria; kingdom Pseudomonadati; phylum Pseudomonadota; class Gammaproteobacteria; species Gammaproteobacteria bacterium. Next base: position 5,590 of record JAOTYD010000022.1, read on the forward strand.
ACCGGTCCCTTCTTTAGCCATTTAAAAGGGAATCCGAATTTACCGCAAAAATCAGCTGCTGCTAATGGTCGAATGGTCTTGCTCTGTATTGGTGGACACCTAGAATGGGCGCGTAGCGCCAGAAGGTGTCAGGTGACAAAACCGATATATGAGCGGCTATAGCAGGGCCTGGCGGGTTTGCGCTGAATCCGCCCCTGGGTTATTCTGTCCCTGCTCTCAGCGTTTAACAGGAGGAACCATGAAAGCACTCCTCGTCAGCTTTGCCCTGGCTCTGTTCTTCACGGTTGGCACCGCAACTGCCGGTAGCGGCGCTTCGCAAGATGGTGATCACGGCTCTGGCTGCAGTCATTACGACAAGTGGAAAGATACCTGAGCCAAATCCTGGCTTAACCAAGCAAAACCGCACCCGGTAGCCGTTTGTATCGGCTACCGGGTGCGTATTTGTAGCTTTCACCCACTATTCCAAACTTAGACGCGCAGTCATTAATCCGTAACAACAACGTCAATTCCGAGTAAGCAGTCTTCGATTTGATCGGTATCAATTAACAGTCCATTTTCCGCTAATAGTATCGGTAATCTGACCCTTTGGTCTTATATAACAGCACTATTAGCAATTAAGTTGCTAATCGAAACTTAATCGCTAAGCTGCCCGTATCTCATCAAACAACAATTCAGATAGGGGATTCGAAAATGAAAACTGTTGTAAAAGGGCTACTAGTAGTATTCGGATTAAGCATTTCAATGGCCAGCGCCGATTTTTTGGGCGAAGCCGATGATGCTTATATCGGATTTCAATTGACCACACCACTCGATTTAAGATCCGGAAATTTATTTTCAGATCGCATTCGGTATCACTACCTCCTGATCAGACAGGAAGACGGGATCAAGGATGGAATAGCATTTACGGAAGATAGTAATGGCAGCCAGGTCTTGAATTATTTGAGACCGTCTACCACGCTCGATATCGGTGAGAGCATAATTTCGGAGCATGCGGTGCCTATTATGAGACTCGATGCGGAAGCTGGTTCGAACACTAAAAGTTCAACATCTTATGCCGTGGGAGGGTTGGTGGCCCTCGTAGTCGTCGGCGCAATTGTCAAGCGTGATCTTGAAAAGCCCTGGAAGCCAGCATCCCCATAAGAGAGTGGCTTCTCGGGCTAATTACAAACAATCGAAAACGGACTGACCTGACAACCCACACCGTCTTTTAGCGCCGTTGTCCTGCTCTTATAGAGACTAATCTGAGTATCTCAGGCCGCAATAAAATAATACTTGCGCAGGGTTTCGGTGATCTCCCAGGTACAACGCGTTCCTTTGGCGACAAAAAAGGTATCGCCGGCAGTAAAGGTTTCAGATCTGCCATCGTCGGTACCGGTCAGGGTGACCGAGCCCGATAGTACCGTCATCATTTCGTGCACCGGGTATGGATCGAACACTTCTTTACAGGGAGCACACTCCCACACACCGGTTAATATACTTTCGTCATCGGTGGCATAATAAAAGTGGTTTACTTCCGTCTTGTCGTCTGTGGTAAACGCATCTGCCGAGGTAAAACTTGAAGGCTGCATTCCGGCGGCCGGGTTGATTTCAAATCGTGAAAAGGTTTCTTTCATAATAGTTATTCCTGTCTTAATTTACCGGGCATGATAACAAACAGGCGTTTATCAGAGCTATTAGATTAAAGCCCAGGTACCCTTTCTGCCTGTTTTTGGACTGTTGATTTGATTAGGCACAATACGTGTTCGCCTTACTGGAAAATATTGCCAGTCTGACAACGACCAGACAACGCCGAGTCGTTTTAATTGATTGCCCGCGTGATCCAATCCGTCGATTTCGGCGTAAAGTGATACAATGAATGGCATTAGTATCAAGGGCACTGACTTCAACCTCGAATATGACCTCAGAACACGCTACAGTCGGTGAAAAAATCGTTGCTCCCGAAGCCAGGTTGGCAGCACCCGCTCGCAGCAGACCGGATCTGGTCACTAATGCCCTCCTCGCGCTGAGTATAATCATTATCCTGGCGGCCATGTGGCAGCCGGCAAAGGCCAATGGCGATGGTCAGACGACTTTCAAGCGCATAACCACGCAATTCATCGCCGCACTGGGTGATCCGGACGCGTCCTCTGGTAGCGGTGCGGAATCCTGGGGTCTGTGGCGTGTCGACCCGGGCCCGCGAGGTGTTCGGCTGAACAATTTTCAAAATTTGGAAGCCGCGGGTGGCGTCGCCCCGGCACAGTGGAAATTCGACCGCACCGACTGGTGGCTGGAAGAAAACGGCCTGATCATGGAGAAGCCGACTTTCCCGCTACCTGCCGGCAAGTATATTGTCACGGGTGATCGTGAGGCCATGAGTGTGCTCACTGTTCATCCCGCGGACGAAGCCGGCGTCAAGCGCTGGGAACTCGGCAACGGGGCGAAACTCTATGATGTCACGCATTTGCCGTGCCGCTCCGCGCGCTACACACCGGCGGGGGCTGACAATTCATGCTCACCGGCCAATGCACCGCAACATGCTTTTCGCGTTACCCCGGGCGCCCCGATGCCTCCCGTAAAGGGCTGCAACAAACAGGACTACGCAGTTCTCTTCATCATTGCGGTGGCCGCCGACAATTGACCGCCAGCTCATTGGCCAGTGTCATCGGGACTCATGCTCGGTAATTTCGGTCGCGCACGACCGACCTTAATCGTCTCACGATAAATAATATAGAGCCCGCTCGATATCACGATGACGGCGCCGGCCAGCGTATAGACACCCGGTAATTCTCCCCAGACCAGGTAACCAATCAAGGCTGCCCAGATCAACGCGGAATATTCAAACGGCGAGATGACCGCTGCCGGTCCCAGTCGAAACGCGTGGGTCAGACACATGATGCCGACACTGCCAAACATTCCTGCGAGTGCGAACAGACCGAGGTCACCTGGAGTGGGCGTTACCCAGAAAAACGGCACAAAGATAATCCCGGTCAATGACATACCCAGCTGCGGATATAGCATCAATGCCGCCGTGTGCTCGGTGGCCTTGTAGGCACGCGTAGTAATCATGAGCAGGGCATAAAACACGACACTGCCGATAACGACGAGGCCGGCCCATTGAAAGACGCCGATACCGGGACGCAACATGACCAGCACACCGCAAAATCCGATACCGATCGCGAACCAGCGATGCCAGCCTACCGATTCTTTCAACAACGGAACCGAAAGCGCGGTAATGAATATCGGTGCAGCGAAGGTGATCGCTATTGCATCCACTAGTTTCATCTGCGAAAGCGCCCAGAAAAAGCTGAAACTCAGTCCGAGAACCAGCAGGTAGCGACCGACGTGGGCCAGCGGGCGCCGCGTTGCAAGTGTGATCAAACCGCCGCCGCGCAGCGCGAACAGGCACAGTAGCGGCAAGCCAAACCAGCTCCGTAACGCGACCACCTGCGCCACCGGGTAATCGGCAGTCAACCACTTGATGGTCGCGTCCATCACCGCAAAAGCGGCGATGCCCGCGAGCATCATTACGATACCCAGCGCGGGTCTGTCGGCACTATCGATTACTGCGGTCACCAATATCCTACGCACTCAACGGGATTAGAGTTGATATCCAGGAAAATTCGAAAGCACCTATACCATGAATTTATGACCCGCGTGCTTTTATTTGACACCAACACACGGCGCCAATTCGATGGTTATATAACTTTGCCTAGTTGTGCTCTTTATGCTTCAACGTGTAGTAAAGCATTGGAATGACCACCAGGGTCAGCAAGGTTGAAATCAGGATACCGAAGATCAGAGCAATCGCCAATCCGCTGAAGATCGGATCATCAAGAATAAAGAAAGCCCCCAGAATCGCCGCTAACGCGGTCAGCACTATCGGCCGCGCCCGCACCACGGCAGCCTGGATAACGGCTTCCTTGAAAGCCATTCCGCTCGCCGATTGTTCGTTGATAAAATCCACCAGCAGAATGGAGTTACGCACGATAATACCCGCCAGCGCTATCATGCCGATCATCGAAGTCGCGGTAAATTGCGCACCAAGTAGCGCGTTGCCGGGCAGCACCCCGATCACGGTGAGCGGAATCGGCGCCATGATAACAAGCGGTACCGAGTAGGACTTGAACTGCGCGACCACGAGCAGGTAAATCATCAGCAACCCGACCGAGTAAGCAATCCCCATGTCGCGAAACGTTTCATAGGTAACCTGCCATTCGCCATCCCATTTGAGGCTATATTGATACGGATTATCGGGTTGACCGACCATGTATTGTCGAATCGGCGCGTCCAGCAGCGGCGAAACGATTTCCCGCTTCAACTGGTTCAGAACATCGAACATACCGTAAAGCGGGCTGTCATGTTCGCCGGCCATATTCGCGGTGACAAAAACAACCGGTAACAGATCTTTATGATAAATACTGTTTTCGTTGCGGGTCTCCAGCAGGGTCACCACTTCGGAAAGCGGAACCAGTTCCTGGTTGTGCGAACGCAGTTTGAGTGACAGCACGCTGGTGATATCCGCCTTGTCTCCCTCGGCCAGCTCGAGCCGCAACGGAACCGGGTATTTCATGTTATCCCGGTGCAGGTAGCCCACGTCCTCGCCGTCGACCAGTGTCGCAACCGCATTCGCGATGCTGGCCTGGTTCAAACCGAGGCGCGTCGCCTTGGCGCGGTCGATCGCCAGTACCCAGCGCCCGGATTCAGTTTCGCTGCTATCATCGAGATCGACAATGCCGGGAGTCTGCTCCATGACTTTACGGATATCCCTGGCAACCTGTATCTGACCCGGGTAATCGATGCCATAAATCTCCGCCACTATCGGCGCCTGCACCGGCGGACCGGGTGGAACCTCGACAATTTTGACGTTCGCGCCATAGGCATTACCAATAATTTGCAGCGGTTCGCGCATCGACAGGGCGATATCGTGGCTTTTGCGATCACGCTTCGACTTGTGCTGCAGGTTTACCTGGATATCGGACAGGTTTGATGCGGCACGCAGGTAATACTGGCGCACCAGGCCGTTGAAATTTATCGGCGCCGCGGTACCCACGTAGCCCTGGTAATCAGTTACCTCCGGCACGGTCGCGATCTTAGCGCCGAGTTCGGCGATCACCCTGGCATTCTGCTCGAGGCTGCTACCCTCGGGCATGTCCACAATTACCTGGACTTCCGACTTGTTATCGAACGGCAGCATCTTCAGAACTACCAGTTTGAATCCGGCAAGACTCAGCGAACCCAGGATCAGTAAGATAATCACGAGTAACAGCAACCAGCGATTGCGTCGTCCCCGGGCATCGTCCAGTAACGGGTCAAACAGTCGCTTGAATAACGGGTACAGCGACTGGTCTCGCGCCGCATCTTCCGGGGCCGAGTGGGCCTTCCGAGCCAGGAGTTTCAAGCTGAGCCACGGGGTTACGATGAAGGCAACGGCAAGCGAGATCAGCATCCCGATGCTGGCATTAATTGGGATCGGGCTCATGTAGGGTCCCATTAACCCGGTCACGAATGCCATCGGCAGTAGTGCCGCGACCACGGCAAAAGTCGCCAGTATCGTCGGCCCACCGACTTCATCAACGGCGAGCGGAATGGCCTCGGCCAGATTGCGGTTACCGGATTGCATATGTCGATGGATATTCTCGACCACGACAATGGCATCATCGACGAGAATACCGATCGAGAATATCAGCGCAAACAGCGAAACACGATTCAACGTAAAGCCCCAGGCCCAGGACGCAAACAGGGTCATCGCGAGGGTAACCGCAATAGCCACTCCGACGATAAAGGCCTCGCGCAGGCCAAGCGTAACCACGACAAGCAGAACCACGACCGCGGTTGCGAACACCAGTTTTTGAATCAGGGTCAATGCTTTTTCGTTGGCGGTAGCGCCATAGTTGCGAGTTACCGTAACTTCAACGCTTTCGGGAATCACGATGCCGCGTAATTGATCGATTCGACCTATGACCTCGTCGGCCACCTCGATGGCGTTACTGCCGGGTTTCTTGGCAACGGCCAGTGTTACCGCGGGGAACCTGCCGCTCACGCTAATACCCTTGTCAGCCGCTGCCGGCCCGGTCCCGAACCAGACGTACTGGTCAGACTGCGATGGTGTAATTTCGATGGTTGCGATATCACCAAGCGCTATCGGAACCCCGTTCGACAACCCGATAATCAAATCCTGGATTTCAGAGGGATCACTTAAAAAGGTACCGGATTGCAGCTTGATTTCACGATTGTCACGCACCAGGTTACCCGCATCGCGCGACTGGTTGGCGGCAACGATACCGGCCTTGACCTGCTCGAGGTCAATATTAAATCCCGCCAGACGCACCGGATCGAGCAGTATTCTGACTGCCTGGTGAGTACCACCAATCGAGTAGATATCGCGTGTACCGGGTACTCGCTTAAGTTCCGCCTCGAGCGAATGGCTGACCTGCAGTAAATCGATACCGCCGCGCTGTGGATCCTGGCTCCACAAAGTCAGGGCGACGATAGGAACGTCGTCGATACCCCGGGGCTTGATGATCGGCTGGCCGACACCCATGTTGGCCGGTAGCCAGTCGGCATTGGAAAACACCTTGTTATAAAGCCGGACAATTGCCTGCGCGCGCGCTTCACCGACCTCGAACTGAACCGTCAGGATTGCAATTCCGGGTTTTGATACCGAGTATACGTGCTCGACACCGGCAATTTCCGAGAGCACCTGTTCGGCGGGCGTGCTGACCACTTGCTCCACTTCGTAAGCCGTCGCACCGGGAAACGGTATAAAAACGTTGGCGAAGGTAACATTGATCTGGGGTTCTTCCTCGCGCGGCGTTACCATCACCGCGAATACGCCCATTAACAATCCGATCAGCGCTAACAGCGGCGTGATTTCAGATTGCAGGAAAGTTTTCGCCACCCAGCCGGACGGACCGAGAGACTGGCTCATTCGGCAGCATCCAGCTGGCGTTTGTGCTCGATACCAGCGCGCACCGGATCGAGTGCAATTGTTTCACCTTCATCAAGCCCGGCCAGAATTTCGACCTGGTCACCGATACGATTACCGGGTCGCACCTGGCGAAATGAAAGCTGACCCGTCTTATCCAGCACGTAGACCGCGTTGACTTCGGCGCGCGATACGACAGCCTGTTGTGGCAACAGCAGGCGCTCCGTGGTGCCGGTTTTCAGGGAGACCTTTACCAGCATACCGGGAAACAGTGCCTGGTCGGTCTCGGCCAGGTCCAGGCGTATCGGAAAGCTGTGGTTCTGCGGATTAGCGAACGGGTGAATGGTAATCCGGGTGACTTCCACCGCGCTGCCGTCTTCGAGCAGAAGTACGCGCGCCACCCCATACTCGCGCAAACCGGCAATAATCGACTGCGGCACGTTGGCGCTGACACGCAACTGACCCAGCGCATAGCCGGTCATAATTGGCTGACCGGGACCGACGCTCTCTCCCGGTTCAACATGACGCTCAACCACGACCCCGCTGTAGGGCGCACGCACCACGGTATAACCTAACTGTTCCTCGGCCTGGGCAAGGTTTGCCTCGGCCGAAGCCACACGCGCCTGCGCGCCCTTCAGGTTGGCGCTGGCCGTGTCGAGCACTGACTGCGAAATCAGTTTTTGCCTGCGTAAATCCTGGTTGCGTTTGAACTCGAGTTGCGTGTCTTGCAAATTTGCGCTGGCTTCATCGAGGGCCGCGCGCGCTTTTTGCCGCTGCGCGCGATATTCCCGATCGCGAATGGTCAAAACAACCTGGCCCTGCTCCACGAAATCGTCCACGTCAAAGTTTACCGATTCGATTTTTCCGGTGACCTCGGCCGACAAGGTTGCTTGCTGACGCGCCTCGACAACCCCGTCGACCAGGTATTCGAGCGGCATTTGCAGCCTTTTCGACGTTATCGTTTGTAACCCGTCCGCAGCGTATCCCGGGGCGGCAGTCAAACCCAGGCACAAAATGATAATCGCAGGCATAATACGCATTCAGGACTCCCGGCTACCCATTAACAAAGCTTGATTTTAAACTTATATTAGAGTTTTCTAATATAGATTCAATATCACCTAAGAGGTAGTATTCCGGGTTGTACAAACCTGTTGTTGATATCGGACAATCTATGCGGATTTATCGCTATTTGATGCAGAAATTAATCCTCGGGCTTGTTATCGGTCTCGGGGCATCCGGCGCGGTCGCAAGTAACCAGCTCGAAGGACATCCCTCACCTTACCTAGCCCTGCACGCCGGAGATCCCGTTAACTGGCGCCAGTGGCAGGAGGATGTATTTGAGGATGCGGGTAGCGGTAACCGCCTGGTATTTGTTTCGGTTGGATATTTCTCCTGCCACTGGTGCCACGTCATGCAACAGGAAAGTTACCAGAATGAAGAAATCGCCAAAATCCTTAACCAGAAATATATCGCGGTCAAGGTCGACCGTGAACTCGACCCGGACCTCGATCAGCGCTTGATAGAGTTTGTCGAGTTGACCCGTGGTTCAGCCGGCTGGCCGTTGAATGTATTCCTGACACCAGACGGATTTCCGATTACCGGCTTTACTTACCTGCCCCCCAATGATTTCGCCCGCGTACTGCAGGAACTCGACGCCACCTGGCAAAAGGATCATGTCAAGCTATCGAGCGCCGCACATCAATTTTTTGAAACCCAGATGCAGGACACGGAGAACCAGGCATTTTTAGCCCCGCAGATACCGTCCGCAGAACTGACTAACGCCTTCGTATCGCAAACCATGCTGCTTGCGGACGAACTGCAGGGTGGTATCGGCAATACCAGCAAGTTCCCGAACGTTCCCCAATTGGATACCCTGCTAACGATCATCGGCAATAATAAGGCGCTCGATAGAGATGTCGCCGACTTTGTGCAGTTGACCCTGCATATGATGGCGGCGCGCAACCTTCACGATCATGTCAACGGCGGTTTCTTTCGCTACACCACCGATCCCGATTGGCAGACACCGCATTTCGAAAAAATGCTGTATGACAATGCCCAGCTTGCACGGCTATATTTACGTGCGCATCAGCTGTGGCCAGACCAGGGCCATGCAGATGTCGCCCTGCGCACGCTCGATTTTGTCGAGGCAAACTTGAAACATCCGGCCGGCGGGTACATGTCGAGCCTGTCTGCGGTTGATATCGACAACAAGGAAGGCGGAGCTTACTTCTGGACCAGGGAGCAGCTGGACGCCGTGCTCGCCGATCCTGAGATGGAATACCTGAGCGAGCTGTGGCAGCTGGATACCCGAACCAGCGAATTCCTGATCCCGCCATTGACAGGTCCAGAGGTTCCCGGAAAACCGGCTAAAAATAATCCAATTCTCAGAAAACTGCAGTCACGCGGTAGCGCAAGCATGCCCGCCGACGATAAGCGCCTGGCCGGCTGGAACGCCATGATGCTCGAAGCCCTGACTGCAGCGGCCGATATTGATCCTCGTTACCGGGAACGTGCCGAGAGTCTGTTTCAATACATGCTAACTGATTTTTATCTCGATGGAACGCTGATTCGATTCGCCGGTAATGCCAGCGCTGCCGTCGCGGTACTCGAAGACTATGCCCAGGTAGCGCATGCCTTTTACCGTTTCGGTAAACGTTTCGATGATGATGAAGCCTTGCAGTCGGCCAGGCAACTGACCGAACGTGCGCATGGGCTTTTTCTCAGGAATGGCCGCTGGCAACAGAAGGCACGGTCCTTGATCCCGATTGCGCCCGGTAAATGGATCATTCCGGACCAGGTGTTCTTTTCACCAATGTCGCTCTGGCTTGAGGTCGCACTCGAGGCGCCAGGCTTGAATCCGGAGGTGCGCGCCAGCGCTACCGACATGTTGCAGCGAGCAACCCAGGATATGTTTGATTCCCCCTACTTTTATGGCAGCTTCATCATGCTGCGCACTAGCAGTCGGAGCTAGTGCAGGCCTGCTCGTTAACAGGTTAGGTCCGCGAATCAAATTTAGTTAATATAGCACAACCCGAATGAACATCTACTAATAGAATAGGCCTTGTGATAAATTCCTCCTGCCGGGATAACCGTCGTTTTATATTTTGCCAAATGTCATGGCCTAAACACCAGAACCAGCTTCTCAACCATCTAACCGCAAACTAAATGGAACAAAACAGAATGAAGAAAATCAACCTGATTCTTTGCCATAGCCTCGTGTTTGTCCTTGTTGGCTGTGCCAGTACAAAAGAAGTAGAGCCGTTATCGGCTGATGAATTGAAACAGGCAGTTGCCGAGGTCGAGGGACTTATAAAAGAGGCCGACATTAACCAGGCCGAGTTGCTGTCCTACAAGGAATACACGAAAGGATCGAATTTTCTGGGGAAAGCACAACGGGGCCTATCGGGCAATTATCAAGCCGATTACATCCTCAAAAACGCGGCTGAGGGCAAAGCCCAATTGCAGCAAGCACTAAAAAACACCCGGACCAGAACGCCTAACGCCACCCGTATACTTGAAGCGAGGAAGGCTGCACTCGACGCCGGTTTGAAAGGCAGCACAGAGATTGCAAGCGCAATGGTTGATGTCGATGAAGACTTAACCGATGAAACAGACAATTTTTCACGCGCCCTCGAACCGCAGGAATTCTCGGAATTTCAAAAGAAATACCTCGAACTGGAGACCAGGGCAGTCCAGTTCAGGGAGCTTGATGCGATTAAACAGGCCAACCAGAAAGCTGCCGGTCAAGACGCAAGAAAACTTGCACCGGATTCGCTGAGAACCGCTTTACTGGACGTCAACGAAGCTGAAAACATCATCGCCCAGAGTCCCCGCGATCCCAAGGTCTACGAGCTCAGCGTAACCATAGCGGAAGAAAGCTCCGTTTTGCTGACAGATGTAATGGACGTGATTTTAAACGCCCCGGGAACGCCGGAAGATATCGCATTAAAAATTGTTCAACAGAACAGGGAGTTAGAAAAACTCTCTGCAAATGTTGGCAGTCTGCAACAGAACCTGGAGTCGACCCAGTCCAATTTGATGGAGACGGAAGGCGCGCTGAAGCAACAGAACCTGGAATTGGAGTCGACCCGGTCAAATTTACAGGAAACCGAGAGCGCGCTGCTGCTGCAAAACCAGGAACTGGAGAAATCTTCCACGCAAGTCAGGTTCCAGCGAGCCATGGATCAGGCGGTAAAAGAATTTCCCGATGACGAAGCATCGGTTTATCAGCAGGGCAGCAAATTGATTTTCAGGCTCAAGAAAATTAACTTCGCAACCGGTTCTGCCACGATTCCGGTCGCGTCGAAACCACTGCTGGCGAAGGTCAACGACATCATCCGATTCGTCGGCGCAGAACTGGTTGCCGTGGAAGGCCATACCGACTCGGTTGGATCCGCCGAACTGAACAAAAGCCTTTCGACCAAGCGGGCAATTTCGGTCGCAAACTACCTGTCATCCCTCGGGGGCGGCTACAAGATCGGCTATGTCGGATACGGTGAGTCCAGACCGATTGTCACCAACGAGACCAAAGAAGGTCGTGCGATTAACCGGCGGGTTGACCTGGTGGTAACTGCCAGGAAGTAGTTTCCAGGATACAGAACTTCAACCGTCTTCCGGTTCAATAGTCGATTTACGAGACTTGATATCTCGCTGCACGGACTCAAATTCGATTTCAGGTTTTGCACCTGATCCTCCAGCCCGCGGTTTGCCCACGAATCGTTCCCCCTGCTGCTGGCGCCGTATCGTATCGTCAACCCGCTGATGCAGCAGCTTGTTGTAGGGCAATCGAAACGAGCGTGGCACGAGCTGATCACTGTCGAGATCCCTGAGCCAGAGATAAATACCGCCAGCCTCATCGGTTTTCAGATCCGGTTCGATGACGATACTGCTAATCAATTCGAAACTCGGGGGAATACCGTTTGCAGCCGGCCATCCGAGATAATCCTGCAGCGCATTGTAATGCCAGAGGTAGAATCCGAGGCACAGGGACGCCAGCACCAGTTTCAGCCCGGCGCCAATTTCACTTTTAAAAATGGCCAGCAACACCAGGCTCAGTAAAAAAACGTAGGCCAGGCCGAGCGCAATGACCGACGTCGTCACAGCGATTGCCCCGAATCCGATTCAAGCTGCTCGGGATCGAGCCGGTATGGGGTCAGTATCTTGAATAAATGGTTCATGGAAACAATTTCACCGTTACCATCGAGTTCGAAGCGCAGTACCGTCTTTTCATCGTCTACCTTGTCCAGAACCATCTGGTCGATATAAACCAGCCGCAACACCGGGTTGACCTTTTCGATCTTGATCACCGCTTTCACCGGCTGGTTACTGATCGACTGATAATAATGGAGATTGACGATGTATTCCCCTGAAATAATGCCGCGAATCGTGACCACTTCCTGGTTGATTGGATGTATCACCTTTTTACCGTTTATCATGACCGTGTCATTCAGGTCACCGCGATCGTCTCGATCGAGGTTGAGCCAGCCGGCTTCCTTGCGCAGATACGACACCGTTTCGCGGTAAGGATCCTGAACCCACAGGTCCACGTCATCGGGCTGATCCTCCGGCCAACTCACGGTAATAATGTACTCGGCCTTGTAGTTGATGTTGCCGAGCTTGGCGATCGGATTCATGAACATGATGGCAATAAAGAACAACAGGGTAAAACCAAGCAGGGTATTGAACAACAGGTCCGTGAATGGATCCGTCAATTGATGATGGCGCCGCGCCGCCCTCATTTCGTCCTGATCTGGTAGGTATGTTCGCGCACATCATCAAGCAGGTTATCCACGCCCCAGTCGAGAAGCTGGTACTTGATGTTCAGCAATACCCCGCAACTCATGCCGGTCAGGGTGGTGAACAGCGCAACCTTCATGCCGCCACTCATTTGCGTGAGCAGTTTCTGCATCACGTTGATATCAATACTGTGCAGATCGACCAGCGAGCCCAGCATGAAAATAAAGCCGATCACGGTGCCGAGCAAACCCAGTTTGAGCATCAGGTCCGCGATCACGTAGCCAAACCTGAATTGCCCGCGACAACGGCCGTCGAGCACATCGATCAAGATCTCTCCCGACTCGTCGCTTTCGTTAGATGGTTGCTGAAGTAGTGCAAAATAACGCCGCACGTGACTGCGGACCCTGCCGGTAGATGCTTCAGCGCTCAACTCGTTACTCTCGATCGACAGCAAATACGACACCAGCATCACGTGCAGGCTGGCCACCAGGTAAATCAACAGAATCGCGCGTGAAATGAAACTGTAATCCTCGGCCAGCAAGGTTTGCAGCAAGCCCGTATCGATCAGCAGGTAAAACACAAACAGTTCGATACCCAGCAGACCGCTGCATAGCAACATCAGGCCGAAAGGCTTGTCGATAATTGATTTCATTGCGATTTTCTATCCCCGTTAGTGCATATTAAGCCCAGAAAACAGCACTGCAACCGTAAATTTCCAAAAAATCACGGCCGTGAATATATACCTAATACCCCCACTACCTATCCCAGAATAGTTATTTGTATATTAGGCTTTACTAATATAATGAAATCTCATTTTTTAAGGGGATCTAATCATGATCAAGAAAATTATTTTACCATTAGTACTGTTATTTGGCCTGGGCAGTGGAACTGCTTTCGCTACCGAAGCACCAGCCACCAACCCGGCTCAATCTGCCGAAATGTTTAATCCGTTTGCCTGGATGGGCATGATGAATGCCGGCGTTCCCAATGTTCAGCAAATGAACCTGGCGCGCCCCGAAGGTTACCAGGTGTTTATGAATCCGATGAATTACGGCCAGTTCATGAACCCGGCGACCTACGGACAATTCATGACGCCTCAGTTCTACATGCAGTTTGCCGATCCAAACAACATGATGGCCTGGATGAATCCCGCTGCCTACAGCGCGTATATGAATCCGGCTTCTTACATGCAGATGATGAATCCGATGGCATACATGCAGTTCATGAATCCTGGCACCTACATGCAGCCCATGAACCCGGCTAACTACCAGGTATACATGGATCCTAATACCTACATGTCCTGGATGAACCCGAATGCATACATTCCGGGTGGCACCACCAGCGCGAGCTATACCAACCCTGCTGCTGGTTTTAACTGGTTCGATCCAAATGCCTGGACCAGCATGATGGCACCCCAGGCCCAGGCTCAGCCGCAACAACAACCACAGCAGTAATGAAGTAATTGAATTGTGATTGCAAAAATGGGAAGCTTTTGCACCTGAATTGAGTACCTCAACGATGGCTAAAAAGCTTCCCGCATTCACGTTTCTCCTCTGCCTCCTGCCAACGCTACTACAGGCAGCGTCTCCACGAGATCCATACCAGTACTTTTTCGAACAAAGCCTCGGCGACCTGACCGAAGAGCTCGAAATAGCGCGCGAACAGGGAAAGCAGGGGATTTTCCTGTTCTTCGAAATGGACGAATGCCCGTTTTGCCATCGCATGAAACAGACGGTGCTGAACCAACCCGAGGTACAGGACTATTTCCGGCAGAACTTTCATTCGCTGACGGTCGATATTGAGGGCGATGTCGAGATCGTCGATTTTGCGGGCCTGGAAATCACGCAGAAGGAATTTGCCCGCCAGTACCGGGTTCGAGCCACGCCGATGCTGGCCTTCTTCGACCTCGACGGTAAGCAGATCTTCAAGTATATCGGCGCGCCGTCCGGAACCCGGGAGTTCATGTGGATGGGCGAATACATCGTAAACCAGGTTTACTTGCAAAAAGACGACTCGGGACGCAACATCCGTTTTACACGCTACAAACGAATGAAACAGAAAGCAACGCTGTAGCAGAATTCGACGCCGGACCCCAGCCGGATTTATACTGCTGTCCTTCAATTCCAGGGTGACTAGCGAGACAGTGACAATAACAACGATAACTCCACTGCAATTTATCATGTTACTGGCCGTGTTGTTTCCAATCGCAGTTACAGGCGAGCGATTACCCGAACCGCTAACCCTCGAAGCCGCATTGAATACTGCGGCGAATCCCTCACACTTTGAGCTGGTTGCGATTGACCAGCGACTGGAAGTGGTGAAGGCCGAGATGGGTATCGAAAAGAGTAGCAATGGCTTCAGCCTTGACTTAACCGGCCGTATTCGTGAGGTAGGCCTTTCCGACGAAGCATTTACAGGCGATGATACCGACGACAGTGCAGCAAGTTTAATATTGTCAAAGCCGTTGTACGATTTTGGCAGGCAGGATTCACTTGAAAACAAGCTTGCGCTCCAGTTACAGGCGCTTGAACATCAAAAACGCCTGGTGATTGAGCAACGCCGTCTGCAGATCATGGAAAAATACTTTGACGTTTTAAACGCTGACAACAATTTCATCAGTGAAAATGAGGCCCTGGCAATCGGTTTTATCCGCTATGACAACGCGGTGCAGGACCTGGAGCTTGGCCGGGTCGCGGAAATCGAGGTGTTACGCCTGCAGTCCGAGTACGAGGTTACTCGCCAGAAACGTGCTCTCGCCATGCAACAGCAGCGCCTGACCCGGGCGATATTGGCCGAAGCGATGGGCAATCCAAGTCAGATACCGTCTGACCTCGAAGTTCCTGCCATCGATAACGAACGCCAGTTGCCCGATGATATAACGGCACTGACCGAGCGCGCACTGCAGTTCAGTCTCGAAGCGCAGGTTGTGCGGGCGAATACACGGGCGGCCCAGGCGGCTATCGATATCGCGGCGGCAACCGACAATCCGAGCCTTGAACTTGAACTAGAAGCATCCACCTACGAGCGCGATAGCCGCCTGCGTGACGACTGGCGCGCCAGTCTCTATTTCGAAATACCGCTCTATTCCAGCTCGCCCGCGGAAAAAATCAAGCTGGCGCAGGCGCATTACAACCAGGCGCTGGCCAACCAACATAAACTGCATTCGCATTTGCGCCTCGAGGTCCTCAAGCTTTGGCAACAAATCCAGCAACTGCAGCTGGAATACCAGGGTCGTATCGTTGAGCAGGATTATCGTGACAAGTACCTGGACCGCAGCCGCGCCGAGTACGAGCTCGAATTTAAAACCGATCTAGGCGACTCAATGGTTTTATTTTCCCGCAGCAATACCGAACGCCAGCGGGTACTGTATGCCCTCGAAGTCGCCTACCAGCGTCTCGCAGCCCTGGTCGGCACCGATTTCCTGAACCAGTTAGCCAAATCGCAGTAACGGAGATTGATATGCGCTTTTTGCCTTCGATATTGTTTTTCCTCGGGATAACCCAGGCTTCGGCCATCGAACTCAATGGGCGCACCGAGTTCGCCCAGCTAATGTCGCTGAACAGCAGTATCAGTGGCAGGGTGGCCTCGATCAAGGTATCTGCCGGACAGCAAGTATCGGCCGGTGAACTGCTGCTCACCTTTGTCCCCACCGGATTCAAGGCAGAAGCAGACTTCGCTCAGGCACAACGTGATTCGCTGTTACCCACGGTAGACAGAATGCAAACCGAAATGGAAAAGGCGCAGGAACTGTTCGATCGCGATTCACTGTCGCTGGTTGACCTCAACACGGCCGAACAAAATCTTGCCATTGCCGAAGCAAAGCTGGCGGCCGCCGAAGCGAAGCTAACGCAAGCATTGTTCCGCCTGTCGCAGACCGAAATCCGGGCACCGACCAGTGGAATCGTACTGGATATCGCGACCTTTTCCGGGCAATACATCAACACGCGCGTCAGCAATCAAACCCTGCTTACAATCGCCGATAATTCTTCGATGGTTGTGAACCTGTTAATACCGATCGATCAGTTGAGCGATTCCCTGCTCAACAAAAATGCGAAGGTTAGTTTCCAAAAGCAGGATTACCAGGGCAAGGTGGTCGGAATCAGTAAACAGGCCTCTATCGGTAGCAATAATTACCCGGCCATGTCGCTGCAGGTTAATTTCAGCGCTGATGACAAGTTACCTGCCGGCATACCGGTTACCGTCATCATCGAGGACGATTAGCGGCTATTTGATGTAAATCAATATCTGGACCAACGATAGGCATCACAGTTATTATTGATTATTCACGGCAGCTTTCACTAATCTTTGCAGAGGGGCACGATTAAAATGTACAAGAATATCCTGGTACCCATCGATACGGGTCATGTAGCCGAGGGCAAATCCATTATCGATCTGGCTGTTCGACATGCCACCGATGGTGCAAAGATTACTTTGCTCAATGTTGTCGAGGATATACCCAACTGGGCGGCGGTCAATTTACCGCCCGACCTGATTGACAAGTCTATTGAAACCGTGCAGTCAGAATTGAAGGCCATAGCCACCGCAAGCGGCACCAAAATGGATGTCGAGGTTCGCACCGGTCATTCCTACAATACCATTCTGGATGTCGCCAAAGAAAAGGATGCGGACCTTATCATCATTGCATCCCATCGCCCCGGCTTGCAGGATTACTTCCTCGGTTCGACCGCGGCTAAAATCGTGCGCCACGCCAGCTGCTCGGTGCTGGTGGTTCGTTAATCCCACTTTCGAGAACGACAGGCGGATTTAACTGAAGCTTGCCGCAGACCTAGCATCCTGAACTAGCGAAAACCCGCCCCGGGTTTCATGTACTCCTCCCGGGGTGGTGCAAAAACATCGTAGATCACGGCACCATCGGCGCCCGCGGTGAATCCATGTTCCACGTTTCCCGGAGTGCGCCAGAAGTCCCCCGCACCAACCTCGATCTGTTCGCCACCTTGCATACGCAGGCCCGAACCCTGCACGCAAAATCCCCATTGCTCCTGCGGGTGCGAATGGATTTCCCCGGACTTGCCGGGTTCGACGCGTACGATTGAAATCATCGCTTCCTCGCCAGCGAAAACACGCGTCGTCATGCCCTCGGATAGATTCCGGCTGATGCCCTGCTCGAGCGCATCTATATTGAAAAAGTGATCTTTTTGCGACATGGCCTGGTGGCTCACTCCCGATTGCAATTAAAAATTATTTAAATCATAACATGGCTCATTTTTTGGCCTGACCCTGGTCTCTGCACTGAACAATCTGTACGCTCTTCCAGCGTTTAAAGTTAAACACGCCTCATTTTGATAGCCCAGCTTAGCCCGGTATTTTGCGATTCGACCGCTATCTCGCATATCATGGACAAATCATGAGTGGGACATATCATATACTCGTTTAAAACCACAAGCTGTGGTAAAGCCTGGATCTTTATGCGCAATACTTCAAATCTCGCTGGTTTACAATCATCGAATCAAGAACTGCTCGATGAAAATGAATACCTGCGTAAAAAATTGGCCGCAATGGAAGATGCCGCGAAATTGAAGCAAGAACTGCTTCAAACCCTGTCAGCTGCGATAAGCATCGGATATTGGGAGTGGGACGAAACAACAAAACGATCCGCTTATTTTTCCAAGGAAATGGCGGATATTATGGGAATTAGTCTGGATTCACTCTATGAAAAATATCAGTGTGAGGAAGACTTTTTCCCTTTTGTTCACCCCGACGACCTGGAACATTATATCAGCAACTTGAGTGTCGTCCTCAATCCTGAACATCCACGTGGCCTTGCCCACATATTTGAATATCGCATCGTCAGACCCAATGGCGAAGTGCGGTATGTGCGCGAATTGGAATATGGAACACAGATGGAAGACGGAGTTATCACCCGTTCTTTTGGCGCAATCCAGGATATTACCGATCTCAAGGAACGCCAGCGGGAACTCGATAATCAAAATGCGTTGATCCAACAATTTGAGTTGTTTCCCGATGTTGGGCATTACATATGGAATCTAGACACAGAGAAATATAAATATATCAGCCCGGGATTTGCGAGGATATTCGGCACTTCCTCGAACAAAATCTTACGCGAAATAACCTCGTTAGCGGATGAGATAGCCCTTGTTCACGAGGATGATCAAGAGCGCCTGACAAAAATTTTCCAGCAACGAAAAACAGCAAAAAATAAAATTGACGTGGAATATCGAGTTCAACGACCTGATGGCGAAATACGATGGGTACGCGAACAAAGTGTCGCCGTATGGGACTCAATTACTAAGTCAAACCAATCGATCGGTGTCTTGCAAGATATAACCAAGCAAATAATCGCCGTGCAAAACCTGCTGGAGTCGAGAAAATCACTGAAATCGGAAGTGGCGGAACAGACACAACAACTTGCGGATACGGTAAACCGGCTTCAACAAGAAATCACAGAACGTAAAAAGATTTCTTCCGAGCTAGAAACCAAGAATGCAGAATTAGAGCGATTTGCTTACGCGGTGTCACATGATTTAAAAACCCCACTAATTACAATAAAAGGTTTCATTGGCTTACTTGGCAGGGATATTGACGTAAATGATAAAGATCGGATAGAAGCTGATTTCGAAAAAATAAATTCCGCCGCCGATACCATGGGTGCCCTGTTAAACGATTTACTGGAGCTTAGCCGAGTCGGCCGAGTAGTGGGAAATCTACAAAAAAATAATCCGGTCACAGATAAGAGCACTTTGATTTTGAAGGAGTCCCACCTGCTTGATCCGTCAGTAGCACCCCCGGGGCACTACCCGGTGTAGGGGGGCTTTTTTAAATTGAGGGCCATCGATGGAACATGGTTCCTGCCTCTTCAATCTTCTTTGCTTATTTCGTGCAACGAGCAGAGCTAAAGAATGCTCTATTTTGCTTTACTGCGAAACAGTCGAAACAAAACGAGCCTTATTGAATGACGGACCTTAATATCGCAAGCATACTTTTCGATTTGTTCATCTAACAACCTCAATCTAACAACAGTTATATATTCACTCTCTCCTTGGTGTTTGATGAATATCCAGAGTCAGCCTGTTTTCCGCTCCACCAGGTTAAATTTAAGGATAAAGTGCACAAAGAGACCCAGCAGGCCAATCATCGCGGTCGCGAGCAACCACGGGCGAGTCCAGTCATAATCTACTTTGTATCCCATCCAGGTGGACAATTTTTCATAGCGAAGAATTCCGCCAGGCAATTCTAGTTCATCACCTGGCCGCAATGTATAGCGATGATCCTGATATCGCAGAACTAGCTGATGCTGTTGCGGCACCTGAAAATTAAACTCCCGATCCTCAGGTAACACATTCTCTTCGATCTTCAGATACGCCCAAAGCTTGGTATCGGTTTCCGGTATCGTCCATTCCAAAGCCTGCTCGAATTCGTGAGTTGGATAAGCAGGCAAATGAATGCTGCCGACGACTTTTGATAAACTGGCAAATGGTTGCCACTCGAACACCGGGGCGTAACCCTTGTTATGCGAGGTATAAAACCGATAGTGGCCTATTATCAAAGGCACGTGATCACCTATCTCCAGTGTTTGCTGCAAGCCGTCAGCTGTGGTTAGCATCAACTGATTAACCGTTTTATCCCTTTTGATCCCTGCGTGATAACGAATCTGAAAACCCAGGTTTGTAAATCGGATTGCTGACAGCCCGTAACGGTGCCACGGCCCCTGCTGGACATTTTCCAATTGTCCGGAAAATTCTTCGTGCTCGGCGAGTTCCAGCGTGGCCTTGAAAAAACTCATCCTGCCCGTGAATGCCAACAGAACCAGCGCGATCAATGCAAAATGAAATATCATCAGCGGCCAGTTATTTTTCAGGATATCTCGAGTTGCCAGCGCCAGTAAAAAATTCATTATCAGCAATCCCGTCGGCAGCGCGATTATCCAGATTCTTTGCGGCAGCGAAACCTGGTAATAAACCACGATCGCTAGCGCAAGCACGAACAATAACAGCAAGGTGCTGCGGTTAGACGCCAATGCATCTACCAGGCCGAGCCGTGGCCGCGGAGCAGCGCTAGGGTGGATTTTCGCAATTTTCACTGCTGTCCCTCATCCAGTCACGTCCAATTTCACCATTGCCCGGCGCTCCCGCCGAGCCGCAATTGGTCTCTTCCCAGTTGCCACTGGTGGCAAAGCTGACGATCTTCAGCATCGCGTTCAGGTAGTAAGGACCGTTGGTATATCCGGCGGTCGTATTATTCCTAACCTGGGTGCCAGCAGGCTGCCCTCCCTCGGGCCCGACGTCGTTCAGGTTGACCAGCAAACCCTTGTTCTTCCAGCCATGGGGCACCGCGACGTGGCACCAGCTACAGCGCAATCGACCGATCTTGTCGGCGTGATATGAATGCAGGTTGGGATCCCTGGAGCCGCCGAAGCCGCTGGCGCCATCGCCCCGGGTCGCATAGAGATCGTGATCGTGGCACTTGAAGCACAGGTCGTTGGTATTGCCGGTACCGGTGTTCTGGCTCCAGTCTCCCTTGAGAATAAAATTATTGGTCGAACCGTGCGGCCCCCAGGGGTTGCCATTCTCGCCACCCGACGGTGTCGAGGTGCCGATACCGGTGTTCGATCCATGACAATCGGAGCAATACATAGTCTGATTGCCAACATCAGCATTGCCATTCCACGGTGACTCAAAATTAGCCGAATTGGTGTTACGAATCGCCAGCGTGCGGCCAGTGTTATCGATCACCGGATGCCAGGAGCGATGATTATTGCTCGAATAGGCACTCGCGGCGCCGGAATCGAGGGTGCTTACTTCGCCCTTGTGACTTAAAGGCGCCTGGAATTCAATTGCCTGGTTGGTGTATTCGGTTACGTCATTGATGCCAGATAGCGTATTGCCGCCAGTATTGCCTAGCGTCGGCGGGTTGGCGCCATAGGCATAATCTGAATGACATTTCAAACAGATCTGATACTCGCGCGTCACATGCGCGCTGCCAACTGCCGTACTGGCGCCGAATCCGCCATCGCCGCGTTTGACGATATAGCTAATCGGGAAATTGCCCGGATCGAAATTACTCGAACCGTATACGGGCTCGACGCCCCAACTCCCGCGCAGCACGCCGGACGCGATATTGGTATGCCCGGTCGCATGGTTATGGGTTCCCGCCTGGGCTGCGCCAGTATTGTTGAACAAACGATTCTTCAACACCCGGTGCGGGTTATGACAATCGGTACATTCGACATGACGGTTGCCGAGATTGAATCTAGATTTGTCCTCACTTAGATCGGCATCCAGAGCAGCATGGATCTCACTCGCAGTCTGTTGATCGCTGTTGGTGATCGGCATGTGCGTCAAACCGGAAACAAAGTCAGATTTGATATCGGGCACCTGAAACGAAGCATTGCCCTGGCCATTGAGTACGCCGCCGTCGGCGGAGTGACAGGTGTAACAGGTTTCTTCGAGCGCCGCGTTACCGCCGGTCTTCGGGCTCAGAAAACTGTCGGTGCCTTCCCTCAACAGATGGCGCGACCCCTGCACCGTATGGGTGTCATGGCAGTTCAGGCAACTCGCCTGCCACACCGGTAAATTTAACGGGAACTCTCGTAAATTAGCCGCGGCTGTCGTATAGGTTTCATTGGCGACCTGCGGGTCGGCATGCGCCGACTGCGACCAGGCCAGACCCAGCTTGTCGTGACAGGCCAGGCAAATGATGTCGTTGGCATCATCGAAGTTACCGCCAGTAGCAAAACCCTCCTGGAAGCGATGCAGGCGCAAAAACTTGATGTTTTTGGTGATGTCGGAATCTCGAATGTGCGGATCGTGGCAGCTGGTGCATTGCAGCTGACCGTTTTCCAGTGGCACCAGTGGTTTGACGCCCGGCGCACGGTTGGCGATGTGGGCCTCGAACGCGGGATTCCGTAACTCACCGTCGGCATTCGCCAGCGTACTGTCGTAGGTGAAGGATATCGGATGATCGTTGCTCAGATCGGTCCCAAGCTTACGTGTAAACCCGGTGTTATCGCCCCCACCGGAAGGCATGACCCCGCCGGCACCGGTGCCCGACATATTGATAGTCACGTTGCTCTGCGCGTTGACCACGTTAACCTGTCCAATTGCGATTGTGCCGTCATGGCAAGATAGGCACAGTTTCGAGCTGCCGCCCGGCGTGGCCGCGATATCGTTGGCATCGATGGTATCGGAAGTGTATGGCGTATAGGCCGCGACAGAGGCCTGCCGATTCCATAGCGGTGCGTTGGGTATCGCCTCTGCCTGATGCGGAGTATGACAAAACACGCAAATCTGACTTTCGGTAACCGCCGTTATGCTGCCCGGGCCGCTAACCGACAAATTGTGCCGGGTATTGGCGGTATCGGAAATACGTGCCGCCTGATTTGCAAAACTGACGACCAGCAGCATGAGCAGCAAACTGCCCGCCAGCATTAATCGACGTAAGCAAAGCAGTGGTCGGCAAGCATCCATCCTAGTTATTCCCCAGGTACTGGAACATCGAAACCCGGCTGTTGAGCATATCCGAGACATAAATCCTGTCCTTGTCATCCACCCAGATACCGGTAGGTTGCGCAAACTGACCGGGCGCTGAGCCGGAACCCCCGATCGACATCAACAGGCTGCCCTGCGGATTGTAAATCAGGACATGATCATAATAACTCTCGGAAACATAAATATTACCATCCGAGTCGAGCGCAATTCCCTTGGGACGGGAGAAATTACCGACATACAATCCGCGATGACCAACGCTTTGCTTAAACCGGCCTTGCCGATCGAGTATTTGTATTCTTGCATTTAGCGAATCGACCACGTAAAGCCGGCCCAGCCGATAAACCAGATAAGTCGGATGATTAAACTGCGCTTCTCCAGTTCCCGCAACACCCCAGGTATCGAGCAACTCCCCGCCTGGGCTAAACAACTTGATATCACCCGCGGCGGTATCGCTGATAAAAAACCTCTGATTATCCGGGTCATAGGCGATCCCGGTTGGCCGTTTCAATACCTCGTGGCCAAAGCTGTTGATCACTTCTCCAGTCAGGCTAAATTGATAAATCAGCGCCAACTCGGAATCGGTCACCCAGACCGAGTCTTCGGCGTGCGCAACGCCAATGGGACTTGGCAGAGAAATATTCAGACTGCGCTCGTTCCAGACGGCAAATTCACCGAGTATTTCATCGAACACAAAAATGGACTGCAGTCCTGGGTCGGTAATATAAATCTTGCCCCGGTTATCGGTGGCCACCTGCTGCGGGCGCAACAGGTCGAGCGGAGATATTTTTTTCGCATCCAGACCCACGATGGCGGCCAACAGGCGCGCCAGACCACTGCGTTCCGGTGTATCGGCGCGATTGGACTCGCCGTAAATATGGCCGATAAAAGCATATCGGGGCACCGCCGGCAGGGACGGCCAGACCTGAATACCCCGATCGGTTTCGGCGATCCCGGGCATCTTGAACAAATGCTGGTTCGAAATCGTGCTACAGCCCGAAATCGTCAGTAAAAGCATTATTATCAGGGTTGTAAGCAAGTACCCCCTAGCCAATGGAGCGCAAATGGGGAACATGGTCGAGCTGCGATTTACCACCGTCCCGGCCCCGCAGTCTCACTGCCACCGCGAATACCGGTCTTCAGCCCGGGTTTACCTGAATGACAGAGGTGGCACTCCTCTACCGGCCAGGCGATTTTACCGTTGTGGCACATGCCACAGTATTGCCCATCGATGATTTTTCCCATATCGATCTGATTCGCCCCGGCACGCATTTCAAATCCGAGCTCATGATGGCACACTTTGCAGCGAAAACGGATACGATGAAACCAGTGCGGGAAGATTACGGGGCGCATATCATTGGCCTCGGAAAGCCGGTTTAAAACCACATCGGCATATTCGGCATTGGCCTGTGGCGCAATACCTGCCAGTACCAGGAGCATTAGAATCAAGGGCCTGATCCTGGCTGATCTAAGGGGATGTGGAAACAGGAGTTTCATGCTACAGACAAACCGGCAGCTTACTGACTCGAAGTCAGATTCGGTTGCACGCCGGGCTTTCCGCTAAAGGTTTTCCTGACAACGCTGTGACAACGGTTGCACTCGGTCAGCGGAAACGCAACGGCACCATGACATTGCCCGCAATACTGACCGGAAAGTATGGCGAACATATTCATTGGATTGGCGTCGACTTTTTTCACGAAGATCCGGTCATGACAGTTGGCGCAGTCCAGCCACTCGGTATGCGGCTTATGCGGGAACATGACGAGCGGCAACTCACCTGTCTGATCCATAACGATATCCATATCCAGAATTTCGATCCTGGTCTCCGGGAAAATATTGGTGCGCGGCTCGATGTATCTTTCACGCAGCGCCCTGATCCAGGAAACCCGGTTACCGGCGCTATCCGGCGGCAACAGCGAAAGCGCGGTTTCGGGCTCCTGCAAAATACCGATTGCAGGGCTCAGGGGATCGTGCAATCCATCTTCAGACAGCGATTTCCAGCCCGGCTCAGCCCCCAGCAAGGCAAACCAGAGCCCGAGTGGAATAACAAGGATAAAACGCGAATATTTCATGATCGCTAATTCAACTATCCGGGAATGTAAATTCCAGCACTGCGGATGGCGCGAACCAGTTGCCGTGTCGACTGTTCGAGTAGTTCGATAGCCTGCTCGTGCGCATCCTGACTGGCATACTGTTCCGCCTGCTGACGCAGTAACCGGGCCTGCCCGACGAAGTCGGAAATTTTACTCTTCATGGCCTCCGATTTTTGTTTTTGATCAACCAGCAATCCAATCAACATACCGTGCGTATCATTACGATCGATTTCGTAGAGATACTCCTCCTCCTTGCTTTTGAACTGTAACGAACGCACCAGCGTCTGCCCTGACCTGATCGATTCGATGGTGACCTTTAACAAATGATAGGCCTTGTCAATTTCGACCCTGGCCGCGACATTATTTCCCTGCTGCAACAAATCATCGGCCCGGCCGACCAGGGTGGCTAACTGATCGTTAACCTTGCTCCTGACTTCGGTTTCGTTGTTTTCATCGGAAATGCGGTTAAATGCATCCTGTAGCGCAATCACCGATTCGCGGCGCTGACCGTAATTGACGATCTCCTTGTCTTCGCCCAGTGATGTCGGAGTCGCCAGTTTTATTGCTTCGAACATCAGCCTGGCGGACTGATTCAGAAAATCGGAGGCGGCTTTCTCGTCACCCGAGTCGATTTTGTCCTGCGCCTTTCGATACAGGTCCAATGCCTGCTTGCGCTTGTTCAGAGCATCGCTATTGCTGCTGTTAATGACCTGCCTGGCACCGGAAGACCGGTTTAGCAATCTATCCATATTTGGCAGCCGATCGACCGCGGCCGCCTGCAAATCCGTCGAAGCCGTCAGTATCGCTAACAACAGGATCGAGCTGGCGCTAAAAAATTTACTAGTCATAATAATCCATATCAGATTTTGACCCCCAGTAATTTGAGCACTGCGGATAACTGGTTAATTGAATTGTCGAGTATCGAAATGGCCTCGGGGAACTGGCCCTGGGTTTCAAACTCTTCTGCGGCGTCGAGATTCAGCATCGAACTGTAGAGGTACTGGTCAGCCAGCTTTTGCGTTTGTTCCTCGACTACGCCCTGCGTCATGGCGATCTGCACCAGTTCCAGGTAGTGGTAGGCTCGATTGACCATGTACTGATACTCGTCCTGGACTGTTTCGAATTTGAGGTCGTAAACAACCAGGGTTTCATGACTGAATTCGTCTATCAGGGAAACTTTCAAGCGATAGGCATGTTCGAGCATTGCCATCGCCTCATCATAGGATTCGACTTCCGCCTGCCTGACTGCCTGATCGCGTAATGCGCTGATGCGCTCCAATTTTTTTTGCAACAGATCGTTTTCGAGTTCATCCAGATTTCGCCACTCGGGTAAGGCGAACGAATCGAGTTGCTCGATGAAATGCCGGTACCTGCTCTTTTTTTGCTGCGACACACTGAGCAGCCGCGAACTGGCACTGAGGTCTCGGAGTACGTAGTCGAGCACCGCTTCGGCTTCGAGATACTGGCCGCGATCGAAATATTCCTCACCCTTGAGGAAGTTTTCCGCTGCCCTCGCAAGCAACTCGCGGGCGACACTGTCGCCGCTTGCCTTGACCCGCTGCAACAGATCAGCGCTATGTAATATGTGGTTTACCATCTTAATCTTCTGCGCAATTTTCTCGCCCACACCCTTGACGCCAGACGGATTAGCGACCGATTCTTCCTGCGCCTGAACCAGGTTCAGGTTAAATATCAGAAGCAGTGCTGGAATCGATATCCTCATCGTTCTCATCTCTCGTAATCAGTTCGTCTTGTTTTTCGCCTCTGTCTCGGTCGCTTTTTGCTTGGAGTGACATCTGCGGCATTCGGCGACCGGAAACGCAACCTTGCCATGACATACACCGCATTTCTGACCCAGCAGAATCGAAGCCATCGATATCTGGTTAGCGCCTTTTTGCGGGATGAAAATTGCCGGATGGCAATTCGAACAATCCAGCCATTCGGTATGTTGCTTATGCGGATAAACGACATCCGGCATCGATCCCTTGACCTCGCGCACGATATTCAAATCCATTACCACCGGTTTTGCGTCGTCGTTCAAACGCTCGTAGCGGGGTGATATTTCTCCACCTTCCAATGCCTTTACCCAATCTACCCGGTTACCTGATTTCGATTTGCTCAAGGAGTCGAAAGCGACCCTGGGCTCCTGTAATAGCAGCGTGCCGGGACTTTCTGAATCGTGAATGCCATCCTTGGCCGGCGGCAGGTTCCATTCGGAGGAAGACTTCATCAGCCGATTAAACTGGTTCACACTACTGGCCAGTGTTTTTTTGGCGGGTGCTTTTTTCACAACCGCGGCGGTATCGGTCTTCTTTTTGGATGCCTCCTCTGTAGCTGGCTTTTCTGCGTATTGATCGAAACCCGAACTGACCAGCATGTAGACAACCGCTTTTTTAATTTCTTCGTCCTTAATTGTCGGATTGCCTCCCTTAGCCGGCATATTTTTGAAACCCTTTAACGCATGCGTCATCAACACCTCGAGACCCTGTTGTTCGCGCGCGCTCCAGTCTTCCCGCTTACCCAGCCTTGGCGCCTGTAACACGCCAGCCGTATGACAGGCGCCACAGGAGGCATCGTAAACCTGTTTGCCGTTGCGGACTTCGTCGGTGGCGCGCACCGTGGCGGTTGTGTAAAAAACAAGAAATATTAAAACGATGATCTGAAACAGGCCGGCTTCAGCAAAAACGATTACATTGCTTTGCCTGATCATTGCTCGCTCTCTGCCTTTTTTCTTTTTGTCGTGGTCGTCAGTTTCGACGCGGTGCTCTGATGCACCTGGGTTGGTTGCCCGGCTTTCCCCGTATGGCAAACATCACAGTTCTCGACCGACCAGGCCACCTCGCCGTTATGGCAGGCACCGCAGTACTCACCATCGATAATTTTCAGCATGTTGATCTGGTTGCCGCCGGCCTCCATCTTGAATCCGAGGTCGGCATGACATACCTTGCACCTGAAACGAATGCGATGAAACCAGTGCGGAAAAACAACCGGCCGCATTCCAGCCGCATCCGAGTAGTTGTTTATCAGTACATCACCATATTCGGCGCTAACCATGGCCGGTGTCGCCAGCAAGGAAAGAAAAAGACGATGCGCTTGCAGCTTTTTAACATGCAGATTCCCCTATCTCACAGATCGCCAAACGACCTCGTTAACTGAAACATAAACAATCGATCGTAGTCATTGCCGATCTTGATAAAATCGATATCGAGCTGAGCTTCGAGCCGCCCGATCCGGTAAAGCAGTGAGTTTTCCCATGAAGCTTGCTTCGCCGAATCGTTATCTTCGATCAAACGCTCGGTCTCGGACTGGCGCTCGCTCAATTTCAGCAATGAAATAAAAAACATTCCGGGCAGCTGAAAAACCCGGCTGCGACGATACTCGAGCTGACCATTGCTGACCGTCTGCTCACTTTGCATGCCTTCGGTTTCCTGTCTCGAGTATTGCAGGGTGGCATTGCCGCTCAGTTGCGAATAGCGCGTGATACTGTTGGCTCCCGTGTACTGCAAATTAACCAGCTGGAAATTATCGTCATCGCGATTCAGCGAACGCGAATCACTGATAAATAAGCGCACCAGGTTCTGTTGCTTGAGCGCCGTGTTAGACCAGGTAATCGAATACGAGTGATCGATACTCTTTTCATCCTCCCTTTCGGACTGAGACGTGTAGGTAAACGATTGGGTCAGATTGCTTCTGAGTTGATACTCACCCGCGTTCGAATAATCGTTAAGCAGCGAGTGACTGAATTGAGTCGCTAGCGAGTGCTCCCGTTCGACATCACCATGTACGTTGTTATAGGCAGTTCCAGCACTCCAGCCGTAATCGCCAAGCCCGGTGCCAACTCGATCAGAGGTATATCGTGCCGCCAGTGCCTCGTTAGCAGTAAACAGGTCTCTGCTTTCATCCTCGAAGTAATTCGCGTTAATTGATTCGCTGAGTTGCAGGTTGTCGGAGTAATCGTAGACAAGCCCCTGGTTCAGGTTGGCCGTTTCCGCCTCGCTTTCCCCGGCATCTGTCACCATTACGTCGTCGGATTGCTGCTGCTGCCGGGTTTCGGATAGCCGCAGGCTACCGGTCAATTTCAGATCCTTCCGATTCCGCGGATGCCAGGATGCAAAGCTCGATAGCTGGGAAGTCTCAATATCGTTGCTCGATTCGGAAAAATCGTTTTCAGTCGAAGACGTCGATAGCAGGTTTTCAATGGACCAGTTAGTTTTATCTCCGTAGAAGTGATCCAGCGTAATTGAATAGGTTTCTGCCCGCTC
The DNA here is from genome assembly GCA_029862005.1 of Gammaproteobacteria bacterium. NCBI lineage: Bacteria > Pseudomonadati > Pseudomonadota > Gammaproteobacteria > Gammaproteobacteria bacterium. Next base: position 35,048 of record JAOTYD010000022.1, read on the forward strand.
ATCCGAAGAACGACTATCAACCGTGGCGCGTTTCAAGTCAGTTTCGAGCACATGATCGCCAATCCGGTCATCAGCGGACAACAGCAGGCTTTCAGCGGTGAAATTGTTACGCTCGCTGTTGTCCTGCTGATTGTTTTCAAACTCGGCGAGATAATTGTGCCTGCCGTCCAGGCTACGGTATTGCTGGCTGACGCCATATTCGGTAGTTTCGATATCGAAGCGTAACGAGTTGTTGTCAAACTGATCGCGACCCTCGATATAGTAGGCGCGAAAAGGAAAACGACTGGTTGGGAACAAACTGAAGTAAAAATCGCCGGTGGCAAACTCGTCTTGCGATTTTCCCTGGCCCTCATCTTCATTTTCCTCAACCGACAGGCTGAGGCTACCGTTAACCAACGCAAACCAGGGCCGCCAGATATAGCTACTGGCGCTGATCGTGCCCGTGTTCAACCAGTTAGTATTTTCACTATCGCCATCGACGCTCTCGCGCACGCGATAGGCACTGCTCAGTTCCCCCCAGACTCGTACTGGTCCGCGGTCCTGCGCAGCCAATGCGCCGGATATACTAGTCATAACCAGGAGCAGAAGCAGATTGGGAGACAGTATTCTCGGGATGATCCACACGATATTTCATGACAAACGTAGAGGCTAATCAATCATTGACGTATACATATGCCGACGACTTCAACGCATCCACGTAAGACTCCCATGCAGTATCCTGTAACTCCCGATAGAGGAGATCCGCCGCCCTGTTTTTCACTTCCTCGAAGGATTTGAGTTTCGCTGGTTGCACACCGTTCAACCGGAAAAGTGTTATCCCTTCCAGCACTCGCAAGGGATCGCTAAGCTGATCGACTTCGAGCGTTTCGATCTTCTGCTGCACGCTTTCTTCGAGCACGCCCAGATGCAGATAACCCAGGTCCCCGCCGGTTGCGGCACTCATATGCTCGGAGTGTTTTCTGGCGAGCTCGCCAAAATCCTCGCCGGCTACGGCGCGTTGTTTCAGCATGTCCAGCGCGGCCTCGGCTTCGACCCAGACGTTTTCAGTACTGGCTGGTGAGACCTTGCGCAAGATCACCGATACCCAGAGTCTCTTTGGTTCGGTAAACTTGTCCGGATTATCGAAGTAGTACTGTTCTACCTGCTTGGCATTCGGCCTGGGCACGTTGCGCACCCTAGCCTCCATCTTTTCGATTAAATCCTGCCGCTCGAGCCTTTCGATCAATCGCGGGACAACCTTTTCGCGGCGCGCTTCCCAGTCCTGGTTGTTGGCGTTCTTCAGGTTAAAAGCATCGACGCCGGCATCTATCTTGCTGCGATCGGGTTGTATCCCCGTTTGCTGCGCCTGCCTGAAAACCAGTTCCTGGGTAACGATGTCTTCGACAACCTGATTTCTGAAATCTTCGAGCTCGGCCGCCACTACCTTGCCGTGGTAGTACTTGTGCCTGACGGCTGCCTGGAAAATTGCTTCAAACTCTTTTTTGCTGATGGTCAGGTCATTAATCTGGGCAAACAGGTCATCCTGACTCTCGCCTGGACTCTGGTTACCTGCCGCTACATGAAATGTCAGCAATACTGCGCACAGGCCAACGCCCAATCTCATTCTGTACATGACTTTCCCCTTTTAACAATTACTCCGTATTGCCCCTTTATAAAAAACGACTCCAGCGCCGACGGCCTTCGCACAGCCGCCGACGCTGGAGTTCAAGGGGCTAGATGGCCTTAACTCCTTACTTGCTATGACATGCCAAACAGACCGCACTGCCATCGTTGGAGGTTCGCAAGAAGGTGGCATTGGTGGTATGCGGGTCGTGGCAGCTTGCGCATTCTACGAAAGGCTGCAGCGCTCCACTGTCAATACCAGCCACCGAACGGGTGTAAAGCAGCATATCGGTCTTTTCACGAGTTCCGTTCGGCGTCGTTTCGGAATCAACCCACCAGACGGTGGTACCGTTAAGATCGGTGGTACCAGGTGTCGTGAAGTCAGGATCATTAGTCGCCGCGGTCGGCGCGGCCGCGGTGATTCCACCACCACCGTACTGGATACCGATCGGGTGATCGTTACTGAGATCCGATGTCAGGTTAGTAATGGCGCCGGCATTAAGCTGACCAGAGGTCTGATTGGCACCACTCCAGACACCCGCACTGTAGGTCGGGTTATTGATTCCTGATCCCGGTTCGTTCAATACGGTATCCATCGCCTGGGTTCCGTCATGGCATGACAGACAGGCAATTGAAACCGAGCCGACCGGAGCTTCGGCACCCTCGAGGGTGGCCGAATTCAACGTCGCATAGGTCGTGTAGCTTGCCGGATCAGCCAGGGTCCGGTTCCACAAGGGTACCGCGGCACTGGTTGATCCGCCGTGTGGCGTATGACAGAAGACGCAAACTGCCGCGGTTCCGCTAAAAGAGTTTGCCCCGGTAACCGTGGAACTGGATCCCAGGTTATGCCGGGTATCCTCGACAGCTGCACTGGCGTCGGTCCAGCTGAGTAGGCCGAAAGCCACGATGGCCATCGCCAGAAGCAGTGTAACTACCCCGGCACCTACTGACCTGATTTGTAAAGTTAAACTATTCATTGCTCGATCCCCTTTGCTCGTTATGAATTTTTAAATTCATATTAGGAATTGCAGCAACCATGCCAAAATCTCGACGTCGCGACACATACTTCGCCCATCCAGATAAAGACAATAAAATCAGTGCCTTAGCGACTAAAAAAATATTTGGCTTGCGGCAACGAACGCACGTCGGGAAATTTTTCCAGACAGTTTTCTCGCGATTGAGAAAAATTAGTTCGCGATATTCTCGATTCATAGAATGTTCTTGACAGGCCGTCATCACGAATCGAGTCAGGAGATTTGCACGCTATCGACAAAGATGATCTCGTCGAAAACACGATTTAACGAACGGCTGGTGAAACCATGCATCTCCCCGCCCCCACTCCACTCTATGGCCTGTCCAACCTCGAGGCTGGTTTCGGGTGCCGCCAGCCATACATTGCTGCCGTTTTCATTGACCCGGATAAAACTGTAACCGGCCGCATTAATCAACTCTGCCACGATTCCCCGGCGGGGAACGACCGATTGCGCGGCGGCAGTGAACAGACGATCGACGAACAGTATCTGATCGAATTCCCGATTAAGCGTTTTACTCTTGAAGTGTTTCATCATAGCGAAGTCTTTCCATGCGACTTCTTCGCCCGGATTCAAAGCTGTCATCGTGGTGGCCAGCCAGAACTCATCTCCGCCGACATCGACTCTGGCATAGGTATAACCGCCAGCCATCTCGACCTCCTTCACCAGTCCCCGGTTTTGCTTAGGAGTGCTGACCTGGAGCAGTGCGTGCTGCGCGGTATTCGCCTGCTTGATTGCCGCCATGGTTGCAGCTTCGCTTTCGGTTTTGGACTGCGCCTGATTCTGTCGTACCGAATCGCTGCAAGCCGTGGTTAACGATAATACGGCCAGCATTAACATTGCGGGACTCGAGCGCAACCCGGCTTTGTATTGATGCATGATGTCTACCTCGATTTGGTTATCAATGGAATAAGGCTGGCAATTTTCGCGCCATTCTCTGAAAAGTCTTACCAGGACGGGCTTAGCGGACTGTTTGATGATTAAAACCCAGGGACAGCTTCTCAATTTTGAGAATTTAATGCTGGTTGCGATTGCGAAATGTTTGTTTCAGGGTTGCAGGCTTGGGTCATGCACCAACCAGCCCTGTTCCGCGGATATCTCGGCTGGCCTGAATATATCCACCTTCCTGAAATACTGATCAACCATGTAGACCCTGCCATCTTCGTCGATTGCCAATCCCGCCGGCAGCATGAACCTGGCAGGCCCGGCACTGGAATTGCGCGACCCGACTGCCATTAACAACTGCCCATCCGAATTGAATATCTGAAAATTACCGAACGCGGTATCGACGACGTAAGCGTTGCCCTGTTTATCGACACCAATGCCTTTAGGCCTGGAAAATTGACCGCTTTGCCGACCGATCGAGCCAAAGCTGCGCACGAACTCCCCTTCCGGGGTAAATACCTGCACCCGAAAGTTACCGCCATCGACAACATAGAGGTTTCCTTCGTTATCGATGGTTGCATCGCGCGGCAGATTCAGTTCGCCCTCTGCCTGACCGCGTTTGGAAATGGTATGCAACAAGCTGCCGCTCCATGCGTCGAACACGAGGACCCGGTGTCGATTGCTGGTAACTCCGCCTGTATCGACGACATAAAGGCGGCTGCCATTCGGGTTGACCGTCAGCCCGGCCGGTCGGTCGAACATCTCGGGCTCACCCAGACGGCGCTTGAAATTGCCGTCCCTGTCATAAACCAGCACCTGTTTTAAAGATGCGTCGCAAACAAAAAGATTGCCGTTCAAGTCGACGTCCAACCCCATCGGTTTAACCAATTCACCCGGACCATCGGTACCAATTTCAATGAACTTTGCCTCACGTATATCGAAAGCAAACACCAGGCGTTTCAACGTATCGCTGACAAATACACGGCCTTTGTGCACGGTTACACCAAAAGGCTTTCCCATACCGATTCCGCTTCGACTGACACCTGTAATCATGCGCTGAAACTGCGATTCGCCCGATTCGATCTCGACATCCGCACTGCTGAGCAGGCTGCGTTCGTAGAAAAATCGGGCTTCGTTCGGCGCTGGTGGAAACACCGGCATCTCCATTTCCTCGCCTGGTGGCGAGTTTGACGCACAGGCGCTTAACAACAGAAGTCCGACGGGCAACAACAAGAATGATGGGATTAGCCTGAACATTGAGGTTTCTTACAGCAGTGAATTCAAACAATACTGGAGCAAGAGCTGTGCCAACCCGTCGTAAACGGTGGTAAACGCTTTATGGCACTAAAGTTGCTCGGTAGTGCTAAACGCGGGTATTTGAATTTCGAATTAACCAGGAAAAGCCGATGAGAAAATTGCTGTCTTTGATTGTTTTGCATTTGCTGTCAGCCGCAGTATCCGTGCATGCTCAGGACATCGATGCAGGGTCGCTTTATGCAGACTATTGTTCAGTCTGTCACGGCGACAGAGGTGACGGCGAAAGCCACGCTAAACAGGGAATGATTCCGCCACCGCGGGATTTCACCAGCCCCACCTCGGCGCTGGAACTCACCCGGCCAAGAATCATTAACGCAATCCGCAACGGTATACCCGGCAGCGCGATGAGCAGCTGGAAATCGCGCCTCAACGATGCCCAGATAGAAGCGCTAGCCGACCTGCTACAGTCACGATTCATGCTGCCAGGCGCAACCGCAAGCGCCACCGAGGGCAGCAAAATTTACGCTGATTACTGCTCGGTTTGTCACGGGGACAACGGCCAGGGCGCGCTATGGGCTACTGCCGGTTTATCGCCCCAGCCTGCAGACTTTACCAACTCAAAGTTTCAGTCGACGATGACCCGCGACCACATGATCCAGTCGGTTAGTTATGGCCGCCCCGAAACCGCAATGACCGGCTGGAAGAAACGCCTGGCTGATAAACAGATTGAAACCGTTGTCGACTACGTCATCGGCGCTTTCATGCCCCAGGTTAGCGACAAAAAGCTGAGCGATAAAGCCGATCACAAACACAGCGATGGACATACGCATCAGCATACCCATGCCGATCCCGACACCGAGCTCAGTGTTTATATGAACCAGCGCCTGACCGATGGATTACAGGGCGATGCCGAGCGCGGCAAAGCCCTGTACTTGTACAACTGCGCCACCTGCCATGGTGAACAGGGCGATGGTAGGGGGCCAAGGGCCTACTTCATCAATCCCAAGCCGCGCAATTTCCTGCACGCCGCGTCACGCGCTTCGCTCAACCGTCCGACGCTGCAACGTGTCATCGGCAAAGGCAAGCTGCGCACGGAAATGCCCGCCTGGGAAAAGGTTTTCGACGCGCAGCAGATTGCCGACGTCGGCGAGTTCGTATTCGTTACCTTCATTCAACCTTGAGCAAACCTGCATGCCCCTGATTTATCGTGTATTTCTGTTGCTGTTGATTACAGTCACAGTGCCTGTTGTCGGTGCCAACAATAAGGATGCAAGTGCAGAAATGCATGAACGGGGACGCGCAATTTACAACTATCGCTGTTACTTCTGTCACGGCTATTCAGGCGATGCCAAAACCCTCACCAGCACTTATCTCGATCCGCCGCCGCGCAACTTCGCCCGCACCGATCCGGCGTCGCTATCACGTCAGTCCATGATGGAAACCGTCAGGCGTGGCAAACCGGGGACAGCGATGCATGGTTTTTCGCGGGTGCTGGATGACCGCGAAATTGCCGCCGTGGTTAAATTTGTGCGTACCGAATTCATGCTGGAACAGCGCCCGAACACTCGCTACCACACCGTTGCCAACGGGTGGCCAAATCATGATCGTTACCGTGACGCCTTCCCGTTTGCGACGGGAGATATACCACTGGATCTACCCTGGCAACAATTGAGCCTGGCGCAGGTACGCGGGAAGCAGCTTTATTTAACCAGCTGTATCACCTGCCACGATCGTGCGGTGGTCAGCGATGAAGGAGAAATCTGGAGTAAACAGTCGGTATCCTACCCGCGCAACAATTATTCACACACTATAGTCGATGTAGTTTCATCAGCCAGCGTTTATGCCAAACACGATATTGATCCACAAGTGGATAAGCTGTCGGATCGGGCCAGCGAAGGTAAGAAGCTTTGGCGTCAAAACTGTGCTTTCTGTCATGCCGCAGACGGCACCGGCGATAACTGGATAGGCAGTTTTCTCAAGCCCAAACCGCGCGATCTGACAAACGAAAACTTCATGCGACATATGACAATGGATTTGTTACTGGAGCGTATTCGCAACGGTCTTAAAAACACATCCATGCCAGCCTGGAAAAACGTACTCAGCGACTACGAGATTCGACAAATAATCAGCTACATCGATGAAGCCTTTTATCATTTCGAGAAGAATTAGATTCTCAAATCTGAGACAATCTTTGTATCAATTCTCATTTTTAGGAATAATTTTGATTTAACCTGACAACATCGAGCGCTCAAATCAATGATTCTGGACTGAATTCTCAGAGAGCTGACTGTTTTTACCGGTTTTTAGCCCGCATTGAGAAAATTTGCCGCAGTAACTGAGGATGGCACCTGAATTGCTAAACAAAAAACGAGTCATGAATACAACTATATCCACTAATCGGCAACTGGGTAACAGGCAATTGGCCAGGGCTCTGTGCATCGGACTGCTGATGCAAGGGTTGACGGGCTGCCAGGACGCCGAAAAACCACAGCCTGGGACGGGAGATGCATTCCCCCTGTCGCTCTTCGAAAAGATGATCCCTGTTGACAACGGTAACGTCGACACAGAAGGCAAGATACTGTTGATCAACTTTTGGGCAACCTGGTGCGCGCCCTGCCGCGAAGAGATGCCGGCACTGCAAGAGTTAAGCGACACTCTCGACCCGGAGCGTTTCGCGGTAATTGGAATCTCGGTTGACGAAGATCGTAACCTGATTCGGGAATTCATGCTGCAGTACGAAATTCGTTTCCCGGTTTATCAGGACGACAAGTTTCGGCTCGCGGGCGAATTGCTCGGAATTAAAACCTTTCCCGAAACCTTTATTGTTTCTCCACAAGGCTTAATTACCAGGCGCATCAGCGAGGCTTTACCGCCGGATTTCGGCATGACCGAGCTATTCATCGAATCCGGCGAAAAGGCCGACACAATCAAATCTGACTCCAGGATAAATGGGTAACTCATATGCCTTCGCTACAACTATTAATCATCGACGATGAACCAGCGATTCGGCAAATACTGTCGAAAGTCGCCGCCGACGCGGGTCATACCGTAACGGTTGCGGCTAACGGCGAAGAGGCGTTAACGAAACTCGCCAAGGGAGACATCGACGTAGCGCTGTGCGACATTCGCATGCCCGACCTTAGCGGCATCGAGGTTGTCGAAAACGCGCGCCGCCAGGGTATCGATACCCAGTTCCTGATGATGACCGCCTATGCCTCGGTCAACACCGCGATCGAGGCGATGCGCGCCGGCGCTTATGACTACATGATCAAGCCTTTGCGTAACGAGGATTTTCTCAATCGACTAGAGCAACTCGGCGATTTCATCCACCTCAAATCCGAGAACAAGGTACTGCGCGAGCTGATCAAGAATCAAAGCAGCGAATCCTGGGTGATGAACTCGCCCGTGATGCAGGCAGTCGAACGCCTGGTGCTAAAGGTCGCACAGACTTCCAGCACGGTGCTGATAACCGGGCCGAGCGGCACGGGTAAAAGCGTCATTGCCGAATTAATCCATCAGAACAGCCTGAGGGATGACCGACCGTTCATTCCCGTCAACTGTGGCGCGATCCCGGAAAACCTGCTCGAAAGCGAATTTTTCGGTCACACCAAGGGCGCGTTTACCGGGGCCAGCAAGGCAAAGCGCGGATTATTTGTCGAGGCCGACCAGGGCACAATATTTCTCGATGAGATCGGGGAACTACCGCTTAACCTGCAGGTCAAGCTCTTGCATGTCATCGAGGATCAGAACGTGCGCGCGGTTGGCAGCGAACAGCCCAGGAAAATAGACGTGCGCATTATTGCCGCCACCAACAAGGACCTCGACAAGATGGTGCAACAGGGCGATTTTCGCGAAGACCTGTACTTCCGGCTGAACGTGTTCCAGATCCCGCTACCCACGCTACAACAGAGGAAGGAGGACCTGCCCGAGCTGATCCGACATTTCCTTCGCAAGGAAAGCTTGAAAATGGGATTGGATGGCCCCGTCGAAGTTCAGCCGGCCGCTATGCAGAGCCTGCTGACCTACAACTGGCCCGGTAATGTGCGCGAGTTGCAAAACGTTGTCGCGAGGTCACTGATCCTGTCGGAAAACGGCATCATCGATGTTTCGGATCTACCGCAAAATATCCGCTCCTCCGAGTACATCGGCTACAGCGATGGTAACAGCTGTCAGGACAACCTGAAGCGACAGCTGCGTAACTATGAACTCGCGATCATCAAGGCGGCGATCGACGATGCCAACGGGGATCGCAAGCTGGCTGCCGATCGCCTCGGCATCGGCGTTTCCAGTCTTTATCGAAAACTCGATAACTCGCTAGAGCGTTAAGAAATGATAAAAGCCATGTTAGAAAAAAAATGGGTGGGCCTTTTCCTTGCACTGGTATTGCTACTGCTGGTGTCGGCAACGCTGCAGGCCGATACCCGATCCGATGGCGAGCTGGGCATTACCGAGTATCGTAAGGGAAATCTGATCGAGGCCATGCAGCTACTGGAAAACTCAGCGGCACAGGGTTATATACCGGCGCAGACAACCCTTGCCTTCATCCTCGATTCGGCGGAACGCGACGCGGATGCTTTTCACTGGTATCAACAGGCCGCGGAACATCAGGACGCGGCTGGTTTGTTCGGGCTGGCAGGCATGTACGCAAAGGGCGAAGGAGCGGATAAAGACCCGCGCAAGGCAGGCCAGTTGATCCAGCAGGCGGCGAAACTCGAGCACGTCGAGGCAATGCGGGTTTATGCCCACGCGCTGGAAAATGGGCAGCTCGGTTTCGAGTCATCACCGCCAACAGCGGCAAAATGGTACCTAAAGGCGGCCGGGCGCGGCGACGAAATTTCGATGCAACGCCTTAAAAAAGCCTACCAGCAGGGCCAGTTGGGGTTCCCGGTTGACGCGCGACAGGCCGAGGCCTGGAACAAGAAATTAAATCAGGCTGATTAGGACGCATTATGAAATTTAACCAACTCCTGTTGCTAACTGCGATCATCGCCTTGACTGGGACAATCCCGGCAAACGCATCGGACATCAACCTCGGGCGCGATATTTACCAGCGCCATTGCCTCAGTTGCCACGGCGTCAACGGCAGCCCGATTATGGCCGCCGCACCGGATCTCAAGCGAGGGCAGGGCCTGATGCAATCGGACCAGACCTTGCAAACGCGAATCCAGAACGGTAAAAATGCCTGCCCCGCCTACCGCGGAATACTGGACGAGCAGCAAATCCTGGACGTAATTGCCTATATCAGGACCTTTTTCTGATGGATCTGCTGCATGCGGCAGCCCTGGGCCTGATACTCGTCACGATCACAGCATGCTCTGATGAGCCTGCCGGCAATCAGCCCGCAGCAACCACTATAACCGAGCCGACCGGCAGCCAGGCCAGACCCGCGTTACCCCAGGTGCTGGATGTTTTCAATGTCGGACCATCGGTATACGTGCGCTCACTCGCGATCGAAACCGATACCAACCGCCTCTGGGTTGGCACCTCGCTCGGAGTTAACGAGATTGACCTCGACAATCATGCACTGGTGAACACGTTTACCCGCGCTCACGGTCTGGCGAATGAGTACGTATTCGGAATTGGCATCGATCGCGAGGGTTATAAATGGTTCGGCACCAATGCAGGCGGCATGTCCCGCTACAAAAACGGCGACTGGAAAACCTACTTCCCGATGCACGGCCTCGCCGATTACTGGATTTACGCATTTGCCAACGCCAGTGACGGTGGCCTGTGGATCGGAACCTGGGCCGGTGCCAATTACCTCAACCGCGAAACCGGCGAGTTCAAAACCTATGTCAAGGAGTTGATCAACGAGTGGGTTTACGGCATCAGCGTTGATAACAAGGGCGTGGTCTGGTTTGGCACCGAAGGCGGCATTAGCCGTTTCGATGGCGATAACTGGACTTCCTGGGACCACAAGGATGGTCTCGGCGGCGAAAATCCCGACGCCCTGCCCTTTAGCCGCAACACCGGTCTGGGCACCCGCTCCCGCCATGATCTCGGTATCCTGAACAATGGCAAGGCGACCTACAATCCCGGTTACATTTTCAGCATTCTCGCCGATCACGAAGACACTATCTGGGCAGGCACCTGGGGTGGCGGCGTAACTCACTATCGGAACGGTAGCTGGACCAATCTCACGGAGAAGGACGGACTCGCCGGCAATATCGTTTACTCGATCGCGCAGGCAGCCGACGGCAGCTACTGGTTCGGCACCAACAAAGGCCTGTCACGCTACGATGGTGAAACCTGGCATAGCTGGAACGTCCACAACGGCTTGCCCAACAATGACGTCTATGCAATTGCGCTCGAAACCGACGGCGACATCTGGATTGGCACCCTCGGCGGGGTTACTCGTCTTGGGCTGAAAGCAATCCCGAATTAATAACTATCTACAAAACCAATGAATTAAAAGGTCTCGCATGAGTAAAAAAACACTGCCAATCGCGATTCTTGTCATCGCCGGCCTGATCGCAAGCGCCTACTGGGCAGGGCTTAACCATAACAGCGGCGACAATTCGCTGGCACAGCAAGGGGATATGCCCCAAGAAGAGACCACAGGCCAAAACATAGCGCAGCCCCTGAATGCAGCGCAAAACCCGAAATTCACGCATTTTCGTATAGGCAACCGAAACGTGAAGTCGATATTTGCTGAGCAAGATATTGTCTGGGTGGGCACTTCGGGCGGAGTCATTCGATACAGTACCGAGACTGACGATTACCGCCTGTTCGATGTGCGCAACGGCCTGCTCGCCAACGGCGTGTTTCACGTCAGCCGCTGGACCGACGACAAAATGCTGGTCGGCACCTACGGTGGCGGCCTCGCAATCTATGACGAATCCAAAGACAAGTTCGAAATATTCAATGTGCCCGAGGGTCTCGCCGATGCCTTTGTCTATGACGTGCTGGTAATGCCGGACGGCGACCTCTGGATCGCCACCTGGTCCGGCGCCAACCGGGTAAAAAAGGGGCGCCTGTCGGATCCCGACGCCTGGGAAACCTATACCGTCGAAAATACCAATGGCGGCCTGCCAAACGACTGGGTCTACGGGCTCGCGCTTGGTAAGAACGGTGAAGTCTGGCTTGCGACCGAGGGCGGCCTGGCACGCTTCGAGGATAATCGCTGGGACAACTGGAATCACCAGGATGGACAAGGCGCAGTCTATGAACTGGTTAAGGCCGACAACACCTTCGGAACCGATCCGGCCACCATGTCGAGCCATCACGCCAGGCAAAAACTGGAGATGGGTCTGCAACAAGTCGATACTGCCTACAATCCGAATTACATCGTGGCGCTGGAAGTCGATACCGATGGCATCGTCTGGATCGGCACCTGGGGCGGCGGTCTGGCACGTTTCGATGGCGAGAAGTATGTTAACTATACGGTGCGGGATGGATTGCCTTCAAATCATGTCTTCATGCTGCACCAGGACGAGCAGGGAATATTATGGGTCGGCACCAGTAATGGCCTGGTTCAGTTTAAAAATGGTCGCTTCGAAAATTACCTGACGACTCACGAGGGCCTGTTTTCAAACACCGTGTTTTCGATGGCGACCCAGCAGAACGATTTACTCTGGGTGGGCAGCTTTGGTGGGGTAACACGATTGCAGCGATAGCGCAGGTCAACTCTTGCTCGCCAGCGTCATTCTTAATCCTGCTTACTCATCGGCTGGCTTTGTTTCATCCTTTTCTGGAACCGCAGTGGTGGAACGCTCTACCAACTGTGTTTCCCACTCCCAAAGTGCCGAACGCGCGCGTCGTTTAAACATGTCGTCATCGCCAGCCGCAGCCAGATGGATGTAGCTGCGCATCGCACCGAGGGCACCTTCCAGATCACCCATTTTCTCGCTGCTGATGGCGAGTCCGTAATAAGCATTTGCCTGATAGGCATTTTGTTCCATCGCGTCGATGAATGCATCGCGTGCGGTCGCATACTCGCCCAGTTCATACAGCGTAAAACCCATATTGACCTTGATCTCGGGGATATCAGGCGCCCGTAACAGGGCCTTATGCCACAAATCGAGCGCCTGCTGATAGTGCCCCTTCTGCATATGCCCCACGGCAGCATTAAACAACTGCGGTAATCTGTTATCACCGTCCAATTCTATTGTACTGGTCGGTACCTGTATCGCCGCCGAATCAGTCATCCAGTGATTAAGGGCCCAGCCGAAAAAAAACACCGCGGCCACCAGCAACAGGGCCACCAGCAGATACCGGCTTTTCGCGGAGGCGTTCTTTCTGCTCGGGCTGGCAACCATCAAATCATTCCCTTGTGTGGTGCGGTCGATACCAGTGGCACACCGAAAAAAGTTAAAAATGCAAGCGTAAAACAGCCTACAACCAGCGCGGCATAAATCCCCGGGCGTGGGTAGTTTAAGCGCCAGTGCAACACAAAGATGACGCTCATCCAGGTCAAAAATGCCCAGGTTTCGAGAGGGTCCCAGGCCCAGTAGCGACCCCAGGCATCTTGTGCCCAGATCGCACCGAACATCAGCATCAAGGACTCAAAACAGAACGCAAAAGCCAGCAGACGATAGCTCAAAGACTTGCTGGCCAGGATTACGGTAGACCCGGCACCGGATCTGGAGCGCACCATCTCCAGAATCGCCATACCGGTAGCGAGCATCAGCAGGCCGAGGAAAAACTTACCCGTAACCACATGAAAATATAACCAGATCGTGTCATAGGTGGCGGGTAAAAAAGTATCCTGCGGTACCGTAATCAACAACCACAACATCAGCAGCGCCAATAGGGGAACGATGAAGCGCCCGGCTGCGCGATGATTTCTGCCCCACATCAGGAATAATAGATAGGCCAGCTGAAGGCTCCACAGGTTGCTACTCAAAATTTCAAATAAATTTATAAATGGCCCGTGGCCCACACGATCCCATCGTAAAGCCAGGCTTATGGTGTGACTAACCAGTCCCGAAATACTGAAAACAAGGACAGTCTTGTAATGAAATTTTTCACCTCCGAGGTAGGTAAAGAGAAAGCTTGACCCGTAGCAAATGCAGGCAAAATACAAAAAGGTGGTTTCGTTTAATATCGACATCGATCTCGAGTGAATTTAGCGGACAGATACTTCTTCATACATAGAAACTGCCGAGCATACAGTGCGCCCGCCTCCGAATCTCTTCATTTTTGCGCGATTAATTTTTGACTGTTCATCTAGATCCAGGTTGACCTCACTGCTCATAACTAACGGAAATCGTCACCGGTCCAGTTCGGACTGGTTTCGCCTTTGGGATGAAAGCGCAAGAATTGCTTGGGGGAACGCAACTCGCCGCTTATCCCCTGATCGTAGGTTTGCGCTAACGTGCGAATGAATTGTACCAGCGCTTCGATCTGCGCAGGTTTAAGCATATGCTCCCACGCTGGCATCGCTCCCAACCCATTTTTAATGCTGCTTTTCAGTTCCGCGTCACTTTTTTCCAGGCGTTCACGCAGTACAAACGAGGGTGAATTGACATACCAGGCAATGCCGTTGAAGCCGTGACAGCCCCCGCAAAACTGAAGATAAATTTTTTCGCCCGGAGCCACATGATCATCAGCAGGGCTCGCCGCCGTCCGTACTTTCCGTATTGCTTGCACCTTCCCCTGGTCGAAAGCATTACGGATATAAGCGACAACTTTATAAGCCATCTCCATGGACAGGGTATTGCCCCAGGGAGGCATCTTTCCTTTTCCCTGGAGGATACTTGCGACCAGAGTATGGTCACTTTGCTCGAGGCGATCTCCACGCGAAAAAGAGGGCGTACCTGGGTAAGCGGCGTGGCCGCTAAATCCATGGCAACCCGCGCAAAAACTCTGGTAGATAGTTTCACCTGGACTGTTGTCATCGGTTTCGGGTATCACCGTTTCAATATTCGGGATCAGAAACTTGCCGTATAATTTTGACGCTAGCGCTGAAATTACCGGATTTTCAGAGTTGGCGGCTGCCAAACTGAACCACAGATTCGCCTCGATTGCATCGTGGAACTTTTTGGGAACGCGCTCGATGGTGCCCGAATGAAAGATCCCCAGGTCGCGCTGCGCTCTCGAATCACCCTCTTCGGCAGCCTGATGGAACCAGTAATGCGCCTCTTCGTAGTCAGGTGCCACGCCCTCGCCGTAAAAAAACATGTATCCCAGTAAATACTGGATGGCAGGATCGCCCGCCACCGCCAGGGGCAGGAATCTTTCATAGGTTGTCCTGGGGCGCTCGCCCGCCCGCTGCGTGGTGCTCTCGTTGGCGATAGCAGCCTCGAGCCAGATAGGCCCAGGCAAGGAGAAAAATGTAAAGATAACCACTGACATGACCGGCCTTTTCATGGTGCAACCCAGCCAGCCACGGCTTTTGACAATAGATAACTGGAGTTATATTTGCCCTGACTTTTACAAGAATACTGAATGTCCAACTGCCTACCGATTTTTACAAAGATATTCAGTAATTGCAGCATTTAGCGTGCCAATTACTAACGATCTTTACCTAGGTATGCGCCTTGGTGCTCACGCTGTCCTGTAAAACCCCGTCGATTGGCAAAATAACATGTACCTGCGCACCCTTCCCCTCTTCACTTTCGATGCTCATTTCGCCCCCATGCTCACGCACAATCGTGTCGCAAAGTGAAAGACCGAGGCCACTGCCCTTGCCCACCGGTTTGGTGGTAAAAAACAGCTCCATAACATGCCCAAGTACCTCTTTTGACATGCCAGGACCATAATCCTGAACACAAACATGAACTCGATTTCCTTCGAGTTCGCTCTTAATGACAATACAGTCTTCTTCCAGGTCGATGGCCGCACAGGCATCCATGGCATTGATCAGCAGATTCATGAACACCTGAGTCAGTTGATCGGCCACTCCGACAATGGCCGGAAGGTTCTTATCTAGTTGCAACTGCACGCCAATCGAACTGAATCTGCGGTCATAGGATAAAAGTCCCGCAGTGCTGCGTAGCAACTCATTCAGATCCAGTAACTCGCGTTCACGTGGTTTGGGCGATGAGAAATCGGCGATTTCCCTCGTTATTTTCCCAAGTCTGAGAATTTGTTCGTTGATCAGATCGATATTTCGACTTAACTCATCATCTTGATCGGCGCTGGTGTACGAATGCTGGACTGCGGAGACAGCACCGGCAATTGCCGCAATTGGATTGCCTACTTCGTGCAGTATTCCCGCAGCCAACTGCCCGATTGCCGCCATT
This sequence comes from Gammaproteobacteria bacterium, assembly GCA_029862005.1. Classification (NCBI taxonomy): domain Bacteria; kingdom Pseudomonadati; phylum Pseudomonadota; class Gammaproteobacteria; species Gammaproteobacteria bacterium. Next base: position 51,009 of record JAOTYD010000022.1, read on the forward strand.
TTATCCTGATGAAAAAACTGTTGCCGGGTAGTCTCAAGTTCACGTTGAGCCTGTAGACGCCCGGTGATGTCATGCACGACCACTATATAACTGCTATCCCCATTGGTCTTTTCGAGCGGTCCGACCCAGAGATCTGACGGAAATTCGGTGCCGTCGATGCGTTTAAAAACAC
>JAOTYD010000023.1 GCA_029862005.1 Gammaproteobacteria bacterium
CCCACAATCGTGCGATTGCTCAGGGTGCGGGACGCTCTAGCCTGTTATTAAGAACACTCTAGTTCCCAGGTAGTCTCTGCACCTTCCAGAAGTGTACTTCTGGCTTGGCTCAGGGTTACCTTCAGCCCGGCTGTTAAGGGTTCCCTGAATTCATCCCGTTCATCCAATATCTTTCGATATAGGCGCACCATGTTTGATGAGTCCCCTGCTCTAACCAGCTGAGCTACAGGCCCACATACGCGGCGTATTCTAGCACCATGAAATTGAGCAGTCTTCTGAATTCAATTGCATACGAAAATAAAGTAATATTCGATTAAGAAAATTTTCATAATCCGTTAATGAATTGCATTGTATGTAACAAACCGCTGCGAGGCCGGCAAAGTAAATTCTGCTCTCGTGAATGTAAGAACAAGTCGGGTAACCTGGCCTACCAAAGTTACCAGGCGCAACAGAAGCGAGGTCGGCTTAGAAAGCTGGAGTTAGTGAGAATGAATAGGGGGGCCTGTGATAAATGCGGCTACGACAGAAATTACGCCGCTCTCGAATTTCATCATTTGGATTCAGGCAAAAAATCTTTTCAGCTGGATCTTCGTTCACTGTCAAATCGCAAATGGTCGGTCATTGTGAAGGAGGCGGAGAAATGCATTCTACTTTGCTCGAATTGTCATGCGGAATTGCATAATCCTGCATGTATCATGGAGTGATATTTCGACATCCCTATCGGGATCGTGTGACGTTTAATTGGCGGAGCAGTGCCTACGCAGAGAGGCCTGGTAAAAAGTGTCCCCGCAGGTGCGGGGACGGTTTATTGGCTGGATCCCGCGGTCAAGCCGCGGGATGACATGCTTCGCAGCGGGATGACATGCTTCGCAGCGGGATGACAGTTAATCGGCGTCGATGAAGCTACGCAATTGCTCGGAACGGCTCGGGTGACGCAGCTTGCGTAACGCCTTGGCTTCGATCTGACGTATCCGTTCACGCGTGACGTCGAACTGCTTGCCGACCTCCTCGAGCGTGTGGTCGGTATTCATATCGATACCGAAGCGCATCCGCAGTACCTTGGCCTCGCGCGGGGTCAGGCTCGACAGGATTTCACGTGTCGATTCAGACAGGCCGGCATTGGTTGCCGTATCGGCCGGCAGCAGCACGTTGGTATCTTCGATAAAATCACCGAGATTTGAATCTTCGTCATCACCGATCGGGGTGGCCATGGATATCGGTTCCTTCGATATCTTGAGTACCTTGCGCACCTTGTCTTCGGGCAGATCCATGCGCTCAGCCAGTTCTTCCGGCTGCGGGTCACGCCCCAGTTCCTGCAACATCTGGCGCGAAATGCGGTTCAGCTTATTGATGGTCTCGATCATATGCACCGGGATGCGGATGGTGCGTGCCTGGTCCGCGATTGAACGCGTGATGGCCTGGCGTATCCACCAGGTGGCGTAGGTCGAAAATTTATAGCCCCTGCGATACTCAAATTTATCCACTGCCTTCATCAGGCCGATGTTGCCTTCCTGGATCAGGTCGAGGAACTGCAGTCCGCGATTGGTGTATTTTTTCGCGATCGAGATGACCAGTCGCAGGTTGGCCTCGATCATTTCCTTTTTCGCGCGGCGTGCCTTGGCTTCGCCGATCGACATCTTGCGATTAATCTCCTTGATTTCGTGGATCGACAGGTTGGAGGCCTTTTCGATGTTTTTCAGGCGCTTCTGGTAACGCAGAATTTCCTCTTTGCAGCTTCCAAGAGTCTTGACATATTTCTCTCCTGACTTCAAGTGGGTATCGATCCAGTTAAGATTGGTCTCGTTGGCCTTGAAGGTTTCGATGAATGTCCGGCGCGGCATATTCGCCTGTTTCACGCAGATGTCAAGAATGGTACGTTCGTTGGTCCGGATGCGGTTGATAACGTCTTTCAGGTTGATGCTGAGCCTGTCGATAAACAGCGGTAGCAGCTTAATCTCCATCAGTTCGTTAACGGCGCGGTTCATATTGCGCTCGTATCCCTTGACGTCACCCTTGGGGATACAGTTCATGGCGCGGTTAAACGCGCGCTCAATGGTAGTGAAGCGTTTTGCGGCTTCCTCCGGGTCCGGGCCGGTATCATCGACGTCAGCGTCTTCATCGTCTTCGCTGACCTGCGCTGCCGCTGGCAGGGGGATAGAGTTGGGATCTTCAGTCGGGTCGACGAAACCTACCAGCAGATCGCTCAGCTTGGCCTTGTCTTCCTTCACCTCGTTATAGCGTTCGAAGATCAAGCGCATCGTGTCAGGATAGCGAGCGAGCGAGCTTATCGCCTGGTTGAGGCCGTTTTCGATGCGGCGGGCGATCTTGATTTCACCCTCGCGGGTAAGCAGTTCGACCGTCCCCATTTCACGCATGTACATGCGCACCGGGTCGGTAGTACGTCCGAACTCGCTGTCGAGTGAAGCTAACGCTGCGGCCGCTTCCTCGGCCGCGTCTTCGTCCGGCTCGGTCTCGGTATCGCTCAGTATGTCCGTGGATTCTGTCGGTGCTGACTCATGGACCTTGATGCCCATGTCGTTGATCATACGGATGATGTCTTCAATCTGCTCCGGTTCAACGATCCCTTCAGGCAAATGATCGTTTACTTCGGTGTAGGTCAGAAAGCCCTGTTCCTTGCCTTTGGCAATGAGTTCTTTAAGCCGGGATTGCTGATCTTGATCCATGATGCCTCGAATTTGGTAAAAGTTTCAGTGAACACCCCAGTATATAAGACTTTATTTGGATTTTCCAAGATAAGGAGTGTCTTATATTTGATTAGTGAACAATTTTTTATGTTCCAGCTTTTCCGCGTCGGAAAGCGTTTCACCCGATTGTAGTTTGGTTATCAATTGCCGCTGTCGATGATTGACATACTGGTTCTGGAGCCTTTCCAGGCAATCGGCAAACATCCGCTCCAGGCTTTCGTCATCCTCTACCGGCGGTTCCATCGCGGCGAGCTTGTAAAGGTGGGTTTCGTGATCGTCACCTTTGAAGCGATCAAGCAGGTTCTGGGTGCTGATTTCAGGCTCATCGTGGATACGATCGAGAAGCTTGAGCAGGAGATCAATCCCGGGTATACCGCTATCGGCAAGTTCGTCGTGAGTGCCGGTCGACAGCGCCAGCGCGGGTTTCTTCAGCAGCAGGTTAATGGCGAGTCGGGTGGGGGTCCAGTGCTGCTCGGGCAGCCTGTTAAAAGCCGCTGTAGCGGGCTTCTCCTCGCCGAGCAGCCGCAACATACGCGTATCGATCCGCTGTCCGATACGCTGCTCGACCTCGGCCAGTATCTGGTCCTTCAGGCTCTGTAGCGGAATCTGCTTGAAGTAGGGTCGCAGGCGGTCGAGAAGCTGTGCCCGGCCCTCGGGTGTCCTGGTGTCGCATTCCGCCAGCAGGGTTTCAAACAGGTACTCGGTCAGGGTGGAGGATGCATCTACTTGCTGGTTGAATGCCTTGCTGCCGAATTCGCTGATAAAGCTATCCGGATCCTGGCCCTCAGGCAGGAACAGGAATTTCGCCAGACGCCCCTCCTTGAGTGAGGCCAGGCATTGTTCGAGCGAGCGCCAGGCCGCTTTCTTGCCGGCGGCATCGCCATCGAAACAAAACACGAGGTTTTTACAGACGCGAAACAGCGTCTCGATTTGCCGATTATTGATCGCGGTACCGAGCGTCGCCACCGCGGTTTTCACCCCGTGTTCGGCGAGCGCGACGACGTCCATGTATCCCTCGGTTATAAAGATACGTTCGATATTGGTGACGTCTCTCTTGAGTTCATAGAGCCCATAAATTTCATCACTTTTATGGAACAGTGGCGATTCCGGAGAGTTCAGATACTTTGGATTGTCCTCGGGATTGATCACGCGCCCGCCGAAGGCAATGGTGCGGCCGCGACGATCCCGAATCGGAAACATCAGCCGATGGCGGAAGCGATCATAAGGTTTACCCGTCTCTTTTTTTACCAGCATGCCGGTGTCGACAAGCTGCTTCTCATCGCCATCGAGGTTGTTCCAGCCCGGTGGCGCGTAGCCGATGGTAAACGCCTTCGCGGTCTGGCCGCTGATGCCTCGATTTTTCAGGTATTCGATCGCATCCGGAGTCTGCTTCAGCCGGTCTTGAAAATGTTTCGCGCATTGCTCCAGTGACTGGTACATTGATTCGAGCCCCGGCGCCGGCTTGGGCGGCGCGCTGCCCTTTTCATAGGGAACCTCGAGTCCGAGCGATTGTGCCAGCGCCTCGACGGCCTCGACGAACTCCATGTGGTCATAGTCCATCAGAAAACCGACCGCGTTACCCGATTTCTGGCAGCCGAAACAATGGTAAAACTGCTTGGTCGAGCTAACCGAAAAAGACGCGGTTTTCTCACCATGGAAGGGACAGCAGGCCCAGTACTCGCGACCTTTCTTCTTTAACGGCACGCGGCTGTCGATAACCTCGACAATATCGACCCGGTTGAGCAGGTCATCGATAAAATTACGCGGAATCCTTCCTGCCATCGCGACTAAGCCTGAGCCCGTCTGCTACGCGGCATTGCTTTGCAGGGTTTCGAGTAGAGAATCAAACTCGGCCGCTTTCGGCTTGACCATCCAGATCTTGCGCTGGAAGTGGTTGAAGTTTTCGAGTATGTACTGGCCCCACTCGCTGCGGGTTTCCTCGACATACTCGTTGATCGCAGCCTGCAGGTAGACGCGATGGCTTTCCATCGATTCGTCCGCGATGCGATGGATATCGATAAGCTCCTTGTTAACCCGGTCAATGAAGTTGCGGTCGAGGTCAAGTACATACGCAATGCCACCGGTCATGCCAGCCCCAAAATTGTAACCGGTGTTTCCCAGAATTGTAACTATACCGCCCGTCATGTACTCACAGCCATGGTCGCCAACGCCCTCGACGACCGCGTGGGCACCCGAGTTGCGTACCGCGAAACGTTCCCCGGCGAGTCCCGCGGCAAGCAACTTGCCACCGGTCGCACCGTAGAGGCATGTATTGCCGATGATGGTTGCATCCTGTGATTTGAAGTGGCTGTTGCGCGGTGGCGAGATGACGATCCTGCCCCCGGCCATGCCCTTGCCGACGTAATCGTTGGCATCGCCTTCGAGATACATATTGAGACCCCCCGCATTCCAGACACCGAAGCTCTGTCCAGCGGTACCGCTAAGGCGCAACGTGACAGGTGCGTCAGACATGCCATGGTTACCATGAAGACGCGCGATTTCACCGGACAGACGTGCGCCTATCGAGCGATGCGTATTGTTGACCTGGTATTCGAATTCACCGCTGCTGGCATTTTTAATCGCGTCGATACAATCGGTCACCATTTGCTCGGCGAGTTCGGCCTTATCCCAGGGTGGATTGCGCTCCTCGATGCAATATTGTGGTAACGCGTTATCGACACCGGCGTCCGACAGGATCGGGGCAAGGTTCAGGTTTTGCTGGCTCGAGGTATTGCCGGCCTCGACTTCAAGTAAATCGGTGCGACCGATCAGGTCTTCAAGCTTGACTACCCCGAGTGAGGCCAGGATTTCACGCACCTCCTCGGCAATAAAGCGAAAATAGTTTTTAACTTTTTCAACAGTGCCGACGTAATGCAGCTCGCGCAGCAGGTCATTTTGAGTGGCGACACCGGTGGCGCAGTTATTGAGGTGACATATGCGCAGGTACTTGCAGCCCATCGCTACCATCGGGCCAGTGCCGAAGCCGAAGCTTTCGGCCCCGAGGATCGCGGCCTTGACCACATCGAGACCGGTCTTAAGACCGCCATCGGTCTGCACCCGAACCTTGCTGCGTAACTTGTTGGCGCGCAGCACCTGGTGGGTTTCGGACAGGCCCAGCTCCCATGGAGACCCGGCATACTTAACCGATGTCAGCGGGCTCGCGCCCGTGCCGCCGTCATGGCCGGCAATCGTAATCAGGTCAGCGTAAGCCTTGGCGACGCCCGCGGCGACGGTGCCAACGCCTGCCTCGGCCACGAGCTTGACCGAAACCAGCGCCTGCGGGTTAACCTGCTTCAGGTCGAATATCAACTGTGCCAGGTCTTCGATCGAATAAATATCGTGGTGCGGGGGTGGAGAAATCAACGTGATTCCGGGTTCTGAATTGCGCAGTCGTGCAATTAGCTGGTTGACCTTGTTACCGGGCAGTTGGCCACCTTCGCCCGGCTTGGCGCCCTGGGCAATCTTGATTTGCAACACCTCGGCATTGACCAGGTAGTGCGGCGTCACGCCGAAGCGGCCCGACGCGACCTGCTTGATCCTGGAAACCTTGTCGGTGCCGAAACGCGCCGGATCTTCACCGCCTTCACCCGAGTTGGAGCGTCCGCCAAGCTGGTTCATTGCCTGCGCCAGGGTTTCATGTGCTTCCGGCGAAAGCGCGCCGAGCGACATCCCGGCAGAATCAAAACGGGCGAGGATATTGTCGCCGGGTTCGACCTTATCGATATCGATCGACTGCTGCGGTTTCAGGTGCATCAGGTCGCGCAAAGCAGTTGGGGGACGGTTATTAACGATGTTGCTGTATTTTTTCCAGTCGTCGTAGTTACCGCTGTTCACCGCTGCTTGCAGGGCATGCACGACATCCGGGTTGTAGGCGTGGTACTCGCCACCGTGGATATATTTCAGCAGACCGCCCTGTTCGATGGTTTTTCGAGGATTCCAGGCGAGCTTGTTCAGTGCCTTCTGCTCGGCCTCGAGTTCGTCAAAGCTGATGCCGTCGATCCGGCAGGTGGTTCCCGGAAAGCACAGGTCGACCACGTCCCGGTGCAGTCCGACAATCTCGAAAAGCTGTGCACCCCGATAGCTGGCGATGGTGGAAATTCCCATTTTGGAGATAATCTTGTAGAGCCCCTTGTTGATACCGCGGCGATAGTTGGTGCCGGTGTTCGGGCAGGTCAGCTCCGGTAGTTCGCCGGTGCGGGTCATGCCGACAATACTGGCATAGGCCAGGTAAGGATAAATCGCGGTGGCGCCAAATCCGAGTAGCACCGCCATCTGGTGCGAATCGCGCGCGCTGCCGGTTTCAACCACGATGTTGGTATCACAGCGGCCGCCGGTGTTGCTGAGTCGATGGTGTACGGCACCGGTTGCCAGTCCCGCGTGCACGATGAGTTGATTTCGGGGGATATCCTTGTCGCTGAGCACGACGATAACAATGCCCCTGCGCGAGGCTTTTTCGGCCTGATCCTGAACGTCGATGATCGCCTGTTTGAGTGACTTCTTATCGGGATCGTAACCGAGCGAGATGATTTCGTGGGCGTAGCCCTTGTCGTGCCAGGCCAGCAGGTCGACATACTTCTGCTCGGACAGAATCGGCGAGCTGACGATCAGGCGGTCGGCATGCTCCGCGGCCTCGTTGAATAAATTATGTTCACGTCCGAAGCAGGTTTCCAGCGACATGACGATTTTTTCACGCAGTGGATCGATCGGCGGATTCGTGACCTGGGCAAATTGCTGCCGAAAGCTGTCGAACAGTGGGCGGTGGTGGCTGGATAACACCGGTAACGGGGTATCATCACCCATTGAACCCGTCGCTTCCTGGGAATCCTGGGCCAGCACCTTTAGTATCTGGTCGCGTTCCTCGAAGCTGACCTGGAACAGTTTTTCCAGGCGCGTCAGGGTTTCCCTGGTCATCGCCAGGGCCGAGAAAGGTGAATTAACCGGGTTGGCGCTCAGGCGGATGAGTCGGTCCCGCAACCAGATTTCGTAGGGATGGCGATTTTGCAATTGCTTGTCAATATCGTCGGACATCAGCATTTTGCTGGTCTTGGTATCAATCGCGATCATTTCACCCGGTTTCAGCCGCCCCTTGGCAATGACGTCTTCCGGCGTGTAGTCCCAGACGCCGATTTCCGAGGCAAGCGTGATGTGCCGGTCCCGGGTCTGCACCCACCGTGCCGGGCGCAAACCGTTGCGATCCATGACGCAACAGGCATGACGACCGTCGGTCAGCACGATCCCGGCCGGTCCATCCCAGGGTTCCATGTGCATCGACGAAAATTCGTAAAAGGCGTGCAGTGCCGGATCCATGTGATCGACATTCTGCCATGCCGGGGGAATCAGCAGGCGTACCGCACGGAACAGGTCCATATCACCGGAGAGCAGGAAGTCGAGCATGTTATCGAGCGAACTTGAATCGGAGCCGGTCATGTTCACGATCGGCCGAATCGCCTCGATGTCCGGCAGCAGCTCGGATTTGAACTTGTAGGCACGCGCGTTTGCCCAGTTGCGGTTGCCCTGGATCGTGTTGATCTCGCCATTGTGGGCGAGGTAGCGAAACGGTTGGGCCAGCTTCCATTGCGGCCAGGTATTGGTCGAGAAGCGTTGATGGAAGACACAGATTGCCGATTCCAGCGCAGGATCGCTCAGGTCCGGATAAAAAATCGGCAGGTTTTCCGGTGTGATCAGACCTTTGTAAGACAGCACGTCGTTGGACATGCTCGAGATGTAATAGTATTCCTCGATACGGCTGTTTTCCTGCGCTTCAAAGGCTTTACCGGCGGCACGACGCGCCAGGTAAAGCGAACGGTTGAATTCGGCGCGGGATAGCTCGTCGGGCGCATTAACATAGACGTGGTAAATTGCCGGCAGCGATTGCAGCGCTTCCTCCCCACAGGCTGACTTATCGATTGGCATTTCCCGCCAGCCCGCGACCTCGAGCCCATGGTCGGCGATTTTTTCTGAAATGACGGCCTGGGAAGTTTCGGTTTCATCGTCAAAGGGAGAGATAAAAACCAGCCCCACTGCGTAACGTCGGGCGCAATGAATACCGAGTTCGGCGGCTTTGGCCCGCAGGAAAGCATCCGGTTTCTTTAGCAGCAGGCCACAACCGTCACCCGATTTTCCATCGGCCGCAACGGCGCCTCGATGCGTCAGGCGCCCGAGTGCTTCAATCGAAGTCTGGACCAGCCAATGGCTCGGCTTGTCGTCGATATTGGCGATTAGTCCGAAACCGCAGCTATCTTTTTCAAAGCCGGGGTGGTAGAGACCTGTCAGTTCCTGGTTCTTGCTCATGTTTCCAAATCGGTCATTACACAGGGACGCCATTGCAGTCCGCTGTCCGATGGGCCAGGGTGAAGCGGAATTTTCACGCGGCCAAAAGGCTAAGTAGTATACCCGCGAGTTTCGGATATTAGAAATCAGGTGGTCAGGTTAAACCGGAGTTGCACCGAATTGGTGCGCCAATTCAGGGGCCTAGCGTCTGCACTAGCTTGTCATGGTTATAATCAGCGGTCACGAAGGCATCACCAATCGCTTTTAATAAAACCAGGTTGATCTTGCCGTCAACCGCCTTCTTGTCGATCGACATGGTCTCGAGATATTGCTCGATCGAGATGTCGTCGGGCGGCGTCACCGGCAATCCTGCCTGCTGCAACAACGCGATAGTACGCTGTCGGACATCCTCGTCGATCCATCCCTCGCGAATCGATAAGTCGATGGCCATGACCATGCCGGCCGCCACGGCCTCGCCATGCAGCCAGATGCCGTACCCCTTCACGGTTTCGATCGCGTGCCCGAAGCTGTGCCCGAGATTCAGGATCGCGCGCAGTCCTGCCTCGCGTTCGTCCTGTTCAACCACGCGCGCCTTGTCCTGGCAAGAGACCATGACCGCTTGTGCGAGTAATTCCTGATCCAGTTTCAGCAGGCCTGCCATGTTGCTCTCGAGCCAGTTGAAAAAATCGGCATCGCAAATCAAACCGTACTTGATCACCTCGGCGAGACCGGCGCTCAACTCCCTTGCAGGCAGGGTCTTCAGGGTATTGATATCGGCGATCACGCACTGTGGCTGGAAGAAGGCACCGATCATATTTTTACCGAGTGGATGATTAACACCGGTTTTACCGCCGACCGACGAATCCACCTGTGACAGCAATGTCGTCGGGATCTGGATAAAATTCACACCCCGCTGATAAATGCTCGCCGCAAAACCGGCAATATCGCCAATCACACCGCCACCCAGCGCGATGAGCGTCGTACGTCGATCATGTCGCCGGGTAAGCAGCAAATCGATGGTAGACTCTACCGCCGCCATCGTCTTGTATTGCTCACCGTCCTCGAGAATGATCTCGTCGCGACGAATGCCTGCGCCATCGAGTGCCTGCTGAACAGCATCAATATAAAGCGGCGCGACGGTGGAATTGGATACGATTAACGCCGAGCGGCCGTGGATGTGCTGCTCGAATATTTCGGCTTCACCGAGCAAGTCGGTGCCGATATAAATCGGGTAACCGCGATCGCCAAGATCTACCTCAAGCCTGTGGTTGATGTGCATGTTTATTTCAAACTGTCGGGCAACTGGTTAATGATATCAGCTGCGAGGCGCCGCGCCACGCGCTTGTCGGTTTTAACCACCAGGTCTGCAAGATCAAGATAAATCGGTCGTCGATCCGCCAACAGCGATTCAAGTCGTTCTCGTGGATTCTCGGTCTGTAGCAGTGGTCTTTTCTTGTCACGCCGCAGGCGTTGTAGCTGTTGGTTTACCGTTGTGTCGAGAAACACGATGTACCCTCTTTGTTTCAGCAGTTGCCGGTTTTCACTACGCAATACGGAGCCACCGCCGGTCGCGATAACGCAATTATTTTCGCTCAGCAGCTCGCGCAGCGCATTGGATTCGCGGTCACGAAATCCCTGTTCACCTTCGATGTCGAAGATCCGTGCGATATCAACGCCGGTGCGTTCCTCGATGTAGTGATCGCTGTCCCGGAATTCGCGGTGTAGACGCCCGGCAATGATATTGCCAATCGTCGATTTGCCGGAACCCATCGGGCCGACCAGGATGATGTTGCGTTGGTTCATGCGGCTATGATAACCGCAAACAAAAAAAAGGCAGCCACCCGGGCTGCCTTTTAATCGCCTGATTTTCCGGCTTAACGGATATCGAGGTTTGCACCCTGCAGGATTTTCGGTGTAACAAATATCAGTAACTCGGTGCGGTCATCAACTTCAATCGTTGACTTGAACAGGTTTCCGATGAATGGCAGATCGCTGAAGAATGGTACCCGGGTCACCTGGCTTGTTTTTTCGGTTTCATAGATACCGCCGAGCACTACGGTTTGACCATTATCGACCAGTAGTTGCGATTGTACTTCGCGCGTATCAATACTCGGCGCTGATAATCCGGCACCAAAGGCCACGGTTTCACCGACGTTATCCTTGTGTACGTCAAGATCCATGATAACGCGGTCGTCCGGCGTGATTTGTGGTGTAACCTCGAGCGAGAGGACGGCTTTTCTAAATTTCAAAGTCGCGTCGCCGTCGTCGAGTTCGAGATAGGGAATCTCCACACCCTGCTCGATACGCGCGGTATGTGAATCAGCCGTGATGACGCGTGGGCTCGATACGACTTCGCCACGGCCTTCAATTTGCGCGGCCGAAAGTTCCAGTTCAAGCAGGGTTCCAAGCGGTAGCTTGGCCAGCGCCAGTGCGAAGCTACCGGCCGGGTTTTGCACCGGCAGGTTAACATTCAGTCCATCCAGTGCGTTGAAGGTATTGTCATTCACCAGGCTTGTAATACCGGTAAGGTTGCCGGCGGTAACGGTGGTTTCTCCCGGTACTTGCAGCGCTCCCTGGCTATCGTTGCTGATACCGAAGCGCACACCCAGCTCCTTGCTGAAGTCATCGTTGGCAATGACCACCCGGGATTCGATTAATACCTGGCGCACCGGGATATCCAACTCGGCAAGCAGTATGCGAACATTCGACAGGCTGGAGTTGGTGTCCTTGATCAGCAGGGTATTGGTGCGTTCGTCGACGCTGACCGAACCGCGCGGTGACAGGATCGCGTTATCCTTCAATTTCAGAAGATCAGCCATGTCAGCCGCCTTGGCGTAGTTGACCTTGATAAACTCGGTCCGCAGGCGCTCGAGTTCTTCCACCTGCTTGCGCGACTCGAGTTCGAGCTTTTCGCGTGCCGCTATTTCATCAGTCGGTGCGATCAGGATTACGTTACCGGCCTTGCGTTGATCCAGGCCCTTGGTCTTGAGGATGATATCCATCGCCTGGTCCCAGGGTACATTTTTCAAACGCAGTGTCAGGTTTCCTTCAACCGAGTCTGAAACAACCAGGTTGAGACCGGTGAAATCGGCGAGCAGCTGCAGCACCGAACGTACTTCGATATCCTGGAAGTTAAGTGACAGTCTTTCGCCGGTAAAGCCGAATTTTTCTTTCTTCTTCTTTTCCTCTTCTTCCTTCGATATCGGGGCAACTTCAATCGTATAAACTCGATCGGTCTGGTAGGCGAGATGTTCGAAATCGCCGAGCGACGAGATCGCCATACGAATATTGGCGCCTTCCTGAATGGCGTCGATGTAGCTGATCGGTGTTGCAAAGTCACTAACGTCCATGCGACGCTGCAATTCGTTGGGTAACTGTGAACCGATCATCTCGACATAGACAATATTATTTTCACGCCATACGTCGGTACTGATAGAGGTAGACGTGAGATCAATTATGACGCGTCCCTCTCCATTCGGACCGCGTTTGAAATCAACATTGGTGACGCCCTTGGCGATAGCCGATACCGCCGGTGTGGATTCGGTAATACTTGTGGTTCCGCTGGCAGCGGGTTGGGAGGCAGACGCAGGCAGAACGCTTTGATCTCCGCCAGCGAGGGTCAGGGTAACCTGGTTGCCACTAACACTGGTGGCGTAATCAGCCTTCTGGGAAAGGTTGAGTACGACGCGGGTTCGATTCTTGGAGGCGGCGGTTATGATACTTTGCATCGAACCGATGCCTACCTGCATGCTGCGTTGCTGCAGCTTGTTTTCGGTTTCGCTAAAATCGAGCGCGATACGGGCGGGTTCGTCGATTGTAAAAGTGCGTGGTGCAACAGCGGTATCGTCGAAGGTAAACACCACCTGGACCGTGTTGCCCGTCATCACCGAGTAATCGAGACCGATCAGTGCCCGTGCCGAAGCGTCGCCAAAGGCCAACAGGAGCAGTCCCGCCAGCGAGGCTTTCAGTAATCCCGTTATTTTCATTTTACTACTCACACTTTTCATGGTGTTTCCTCTCGTTACTCAATCAGCGCGACCGCCGATGAGCGCTCGATATAGTTTCCCAGACCGTCAGGGACAATTTCTGTTAATTCAATAATCTGGTCAGTAACCGAAAGAATTCGGCCATGGTTCTGTCCCATGTAGTTACCCTCGATCACACGATGAATCGTATTATCGGGTGCAAAAATAAGGCCCCATTTGATGCCGTCTTTATCGTCGATAGTGCCCTTCAGGCGCAGCGTATCAAGAGGGAAGTCTTCAAGCGGTTCTCTCACTCGATCGATGTCGGGTCTAAGGCCCGAGGCGAGTTCGTTAATTTCTTCAGGATTTTCGTCGGGACGCCTGAAATCGACCAGCTTGAAAGGGTCACGTAAATCGTGCGAGGCGTACTCAAAATTCTGGTACGGTTGAAACTCCGGGATCGGTTCGATCCGTCCGGGCGGACGCTCCCTGATCTCCTGCACGAATTGTTGCAGATCCCCGAGACCGGCACCGCAGCCTGAAAGCAGCGTGGCAAGAATACCCAGAAGAATAAATTTCGGAGAGGCTTTTGAGCGTCCTGTCATTGCTCATCCTCCTGAAGGTAACGATAGGTCTTGGCAGTCGCTGCCATTTTCAGCTTCCCGCTCAGATCATCCTTCTCGAACGGCTCCAGCTTCATATCGCTGATGGTGACAATACGGGGTAACGCAGCGATGCCGCTGATAAAAGTGGCAAGCTGGTGGTAAGAACCCGAGACTTCGAGAGAAATCGGCAATTCGGCGTAAAATCCTTTCTTTTCTTCTGCGCTGGGCTTGAACTTTTTGATCTCGAGACCCGCGGCAAGACCAGTTTGCGACACGTCAACCAACAGGGACTCTACCTCGGTGGTTTCCGGTAACTGTCGCAACAACGCGCCGAAAGAGGCTTCCATTTCGGCAAGTTGCTCTTTATATAGTTCAAGCTTTGCAGCCTGGTCTGCCTTGACCTTGAATTCTTCTTTAAGCTCAACTTCCTTCTTTTCGTGTCGTTCCAGGACTTTCAACTGGTCCAGGGTGAGGAAGTAAATGCCCGCGCCAATGATCGCCACCATCAAGAAGAGGCATACGCTAAGCTTGATACCCTTCGGCGCAGAGCCTATGTTGTCGGGTTCAAGGTGATGCTGGATCTCTTCCCAATTCATTTCAGACCTCCATCATCGCTTTCCTCTTCAGTCGCATTCGGCGATGTCTGTTTTACCGTCAGGGTGAAGGTGCTGATGCGATTAACCGTGATATCTTCAATCTCGATAACGGTTAGATTCGGATCCTTGAGCCAATCCGAAGCGGACAGGTTGCGCATATAGGTTGAAACCCGAGCGTTGGATTCTGCTTCGCCGTTGATCAACAGGTTACTCCCGGTCTGGGTTAGCGATTCGAGGTAAACACCATTCGGAACCGTTGAAACAATTTCGCTGAACAGATGTACGATTGAAGGACGGCTTGCCTGCAAATCCTGGATAACCTCCATACGTTCAACCAGGCTACGTCGTACTTTTTGCAGTTCCCGAATTTCCTTGATTTCATCATCAAGTTTTTTGATTTCATTGGTCATGAAATTATTGCGCGATAGCTGGTAGTCTATTTTTGACTGCATCTGGAAATAAACTAAACCGTAAATGGCTCCAGCCAACACAATGCTCATAAACGCCATCATGAAGAATTCTTTTTTCTGCTCCTGGCGCAGCTCTTCGCGCCAGGGGAGTAGGTTGATCTTGGTAATGATCATGAGTATTCGACTCCTCGGATGGCTAGTCCCGCAGCAATCAGGAAGGCGGGTGCATCTGCTTCGAGATTAGCCTTGTTGACGCGACTCGTGGCAGACATGTCCGCAAAAGGGTTTGCAATCGAGGTCGGAACACCAATGTGGGATTCGGTCAGTTCTGCCAGATTTGGCAATGCGGCGGTGCCACCGGCCAGTACCAGGTGATCAATATCACCGATCGGGCCTCCAGCCGAGTAAAAGAACTGCAGAAAACGGCTAACCTGCTGGGCGGTGGTCTCTTTAAAGGGCTCGAGTACTTCGGGTTCATAGTTATCCGGCAAACCACCCTGGCGCTTGGCGAGCCCGGCCTCTTCATAGGATAAGCCGTAGCGGCGCATAATTTCTTCGGTCAACTGTTTGCCGCCAAAATTCTGTTCACGCGTATAGATCAAGTTGTGATTGTGAATCACGCTGAGACTGGTCATGGTCGCACCGATGTCAACAATGGCAATGGTCTTGTCCATACCTTCGTCCGGCATTTGAGACGCCATTGCAGAGAATACGGTTTCGACCGTGTAGGCCTCGATATCGACAATTTTGGGTGTCAGGCCGGCAAGTTCGACCGCCGCGACGCGATCGTCGACGTTCTCGCTGCGACAGGCAGCCAGCAGAACGTCAACAGTTTCGGGATTGGTATCGGTTTCACCGATAACGTGGAAATCAAGATTTACTTCCTCGAGGGGATATGGAATATACTGGTCGGCCTCGAGCTGGATCTGGCCTTCCATCTCGTCTTCGGAAAGACTGGCAGGCATGGTGATTTTCTTCGTGATGACCGATGAACCGGAAACAGCAATGGCACAATACTTGGTTTTTATTTTTGACTTGGCGAGCGCACGCTTTACACTCTCGCCTACTGATTCGACTTCGGCGATGTTTTTCTCGACGACCGCGTTAGCTGGAAGGGGTTCTACCCCGATACCTTCTATTCGGTAACTGGAACCGGTTTTGCTGAGTTCCATCAACTTGACCGATGTAGAACTGATATCTAGCCCAATAAGCGGCGGTTTTTTACGCGATAAAAACACCGGTATCCCTCGTCAATGTGCCTGTGATACTCGATCTTACTATGATAAATTACATTAAGATCTAGTCGTAAGTATTTAAAATGTTAAATTATTCTGATTAAACAAAAAGGAGTCTAGTGCAAGAATCTATACTTGTCGATACTTTTCATGTAACCGTTTATGTGTATAGCCTAACTTAATGAAAAAGCTAGTAAAAATTGTCTCTTGGTTGTTTGCCGCGGGTTCGATCGTTCTGATCGCAGGGGCGTTTTATATCTATGCTGTTTTGGTTCCCACGCTGCCTTCCATCGAGCATCTTGAAGATGCCCAGTACCAGGTGCCGTTGCGCATTTATGACAAGAATGAAATCTTGCTGGCCGAGTTCGGGGAACATCGTCGTATCCCCGTGAATTTCGACAAGATTCCGCGTTACCTGATTGATGCCGTGGTCGCGGTTGAGGATGATCAATTCTGGAATCATTCGGGCATCGATTTTTATGCGTTGGGTGCTGCTGCCTACGAGGTTGCGACCACCGGCCGAAAAACCCGCGGCGGAAGTACCATAACCATGCAGGTCGCTCGAAATTTTTTCCTGAGCCCGGAACAGACCTATGCACGCAAGTTCAATGAAATCCTGCTCGCGTGGAAGATCGAAAGCGAATTGGACAAGGAAAAGATCGTAGAGCTTTACCTCAATAAAATTTTTCTCGGTCATCGTGCATATGGCATAAGTGCAGCATCGCAGGTTTACTACGACAAGCAGCTTGGGGACCTGACCCTGGCGCAGGCAGCAATGATTGCTGGGTTACCCAAGGCGCCGTCCAAGTACAATCCGATATCCAACCCGGATCGGGCGCTGATTCGCCGTAACTACATTCTCGGGCGCATGCGTATCCTGAATTATATCGAGGAGGAGGAATTCCAACTGGCGCTCAACGAACCGATAACCGCCGAGTTACATAAAACCCGAATCTCTGCCGAGGCCCAGTATGTGTCCGAGCAGGTGCGGGCGCAGTTATTCGAACAGTATGGTGAAGAGGTTTACAAGGCAGGCCTCAAGGTTTACACAACGATAGATGGTGAACTTCAGGCAGTCGCTAACCGTGAGCTGCGTAGTGCCTTGCTCGATTACGATCGACGACACGGTTACCGTGGAGTGATTGACAAGATCGATTTGACCGAGGTTATCGAAGACCCTTTTGAAGAGGAGATGGTGCTCGACGAGCAAATTGGGGGATTACGCAAGGGTGTCGTAATCTCGATTAACGAGGCCATCCCCCCGAGCGCAGATGGTAGCACCGAGGGTGTGCCCGAGAGCGCGACCGTACTGATTTCGAATTATGAGCAAATTGTCATGCTGTTCGAGGGTGGTATCGATTGGGCCGCAAAGTTTATCGATGTTGACAACCAGGGACCGAAACCGGAAAAAATTGAGGACGTGCTCGCGGTCGGCGACGTGATATGGCTCGAGTGGCGTGATTCAAAGTGGTTACTCGCTGACGTGCCCACGGTAGATGGCGCCCTGGTGTCGATCGATCCCTCGGATGGGGGCATCCAGGCAATGGTGGGTGGTTTCGATTACTTCAAGAACAAGTTTAATCGTGCAACGCAGGCGCGACGTCAACCGGGTTCGAACTTCAAACCGTTTATATACTCGGCTGCCCTGGAAAAAGGCTTTACCGCGGCGACTATCATCAATGATGCACCGGTGGTTTTTGACGATGACTCGCTGGAGGCCACCTGGCGTCCGGAAAATTACTCGGGAAAATTCTACGGTCCTACGCGAATGCGAGAAGCGCTCGTTAAATCGCGTAACCTGGTCTCTATCCGCATATTGCAGTCGATCGGTCTGCGCTATGCCACCAGTTACATCCAGCGCTTTGGATTCGAACGCGAGCACATGCCATACGACTTATCGCTGGCTCTCGGTAGCGGAACATTTTCGCCCTTGCAGATGGCCCGGGCCTACGCGGTGTTCTCCAACGGCGGCTATCTGATAGATCCCTATATTATAAGTAGGGTCGAGTCGGGCACCGGCGAGGTAATTTACCAGCATAATCCCCAAACCGTTTGCCAGGGATGCGAAACGGAAAGCCTGGACCAGCTAACGGCAATTGAAGCCGCGGCCATTGCACAACAGGAGGTGGAACAGGAGGCCGCAGCGGTTAAGGCAAGCGACGAAAGTCAGCCCTCGGCTGATGGCACAGATGAACTCGAGAGCGGTATTGCTGTCGCGATTGAAGGGTCGTCCGCAGAACCGGGGCGCCGATATGCGCCACGCGTGATATCAGCACAGAATGCCTACATCATGCGATCGATGATGCGTGAAGTGGTGCAACGCGGTACCGCAGTGCGCGCGAAAGCATTGGGTCGCAACGATATCGCGGGGAAAACGGGAACCACCAACGATCAAATTGATGCCTGGTTTAGCGGTTTTAATGACCAGGTAGTGACGACTACCTGGGTGGGATTTGATAACCAGCGTCATATGGGTAACCGTGAAACCGGAGGGCGCGCGGCCCTGCCCATGTGGATCGGTTTTATGCGTGCTGCGCTTGAAGGGCGGCCGGAAAATTTGCAGGAACAACCCGAAGGCCTGATCACCATTCGTATCGATGGTGAAACCGGAAAACGAGCGGATGTTGATACCCGTAACAGCCTGTTCGAAGTTTTTCGTGTTGATAATGCGCCAAAAGAAAAAACCCTGGCGAGATCGAATAGCAGTAGTAGCTCGGGCGGGGTGGTAGTCAACGCTCCCGAGACTGAAGATGAGATCGTCGAAGACATCTTTTGAGCCCAGTTATCATTCCGCTGAGCCCAGCCGTTGTCGTCCCGCGGTTTGACCGCGGAATCCCCATTTACAATTTACCTTCGATGTTACTTCTGGATCCCGGATAAGAGCTGGCGCACTCTCCGGGATGACGCCGCTTTTGGCGGCGTCATTTACGAATGTCAAAACCGAATTCGTGAACCGAATCGATCAGAACACCCAGGTGATCGGGGTCGACCGCCGGGTGAATACCATGCCCGAGATTGAAAACGTGTCCCGGATGGTTGCCGAACCGAGCAATGATGTCCTGTACTTTTGCGCGGATGGTTTCAGGATCGGCATACAGCACGCAGGGATCGAGGTTACCCTGTAATGCGACCCTGTCTCCGACACGCGAGCGCGCCTCGTCAATGTCAATTGTCCAGTCGAGTCCGAGCGCATCGCAACCGGTATCTGCAATGTTTTCCAACCACTGCGCACCGCCCTTGGTGAACAATGTCACCGGGATGATCTGCCCTTCATGTTCACGCTTCAGGCCGGAGACGATCTGTTGCATGTAGTTGAGTGAGAAGTCACGGTAGGTTTGCGGAGTGAGCACACCACCCCAGGTATCAAAGATCATTACGGCCTGCGCGCCAGCCTCGATTTGTGCATTGAGATAAGCGGTGACCGCTCTAGCCAGGGTATCTAGCAACTGGTGTAGCGCTGACGGGCTTTCGTACATCATTCCTTTTATATAGCGATACTCCTTGGAACTGCCGCCCTCGACCATGTAGGTCGACAGGGTCCACGGGCTGCCGCTAAATCCGATCAACGGCACCTGGCCATTCAGCTCCTGTCGAACCAGGCTGACCGCATCGGTCACATAATTCAGGCTGTCGCCCGGGTCGGGAATGCCGAGGGCATTGATATCAACCAGGCTGCGCAGCGGGCGTTCGAATTTCGGGCCTTCGCCTTCAACGAAATAAAGACCGAGTCCCATCGCGTCCGGAATCGTCAGGATATCGGAAAACAGGATTGCCGCATCCAGATCGAAGCGTCGCAACGGCTGCAGCGTGACCTCGCAGGCGAGTTCCTTGTTTTTACACAGGTCAAGAAAACTACCGGCCTGTTTGCGCGTTGCCCGGTACTCGGGCAGGTAGCGACCTGCCTGGCGCATTATCCACACGGGCGTGGTGTCGGTCGGTTGGCGCAGCAATGCCCTGATCAAACGATCATTCTTAAGTACCGGTTGACTCATCAAACCTCCAGGTAATCAAGAATGCCTTCAGCGGCCTGGCGTCCCTCGTAGATCGCGGTCACGACCAGGTCTGAACCACGCACCATGTCGCCACCCGCAAACACCTTCGGATTACTGGTCTGAAACGGGAATTCCGCCTGTTCGGGGGCAACAACGTGCCCGCCATCATCCATTGCGATGGTATGGTCAACAAACCAGTCAGCCGGGCTCGGTCGAAAACCGAATGCAATCACCACCACGTCAGCGGGCAGGATCTCCTCGGAACCAGGAACGACTTCCGGGCGGCGTCTGCCCTGTTCGTCGGCCTCACCGAGCTCGGTGGAAATGAGCCTGATGCCTTCAACCTTGCCGTTGCCGACAATCTCGAGCGGTTGCCGGTTGTACAGGAACTCGATGCCTTCCTCCATTGCGTTATCGACTTCGCGCATCGAGCCAGGCATGTTTGCGCGGTCACGTCGATAGGCGCAGGTAACGCCGGTTGCGCCCTGGCGGATCGCGGTGCGGACGCAGTCCATTGCGGTGTCGCCGCCACCCAGCACGACAACCTGCTTGTCCTTGAAGTCGATAAACGCGGGCTTGTCACCACCGAACTCGATTTGATCGTAGATATTTGCGACCAGGTAAGGCAGGGCCTCGTAAACCCCCGGTTTATCCTCACCAGGAAAGTCGCCTTTCATATAAGTGTAGGTACCCATGCCGAGGAACACTGCATCATAGTCGGCGAGCAGTTGCTCAAACGCCAGGTCTTTGCCAATTTCAGTATTGAGGCGGAACTCTATGCCCATATCCTCGAACATCTTTCGGCGCCGCGTGATGACTTCTTTCTCGAGCTTGAACGGTGGGATACCGAAGGTCAACAGGCCACCGATTTCAGGGTATTTGTCGAACACCACGCAGGATATGCCATTGCGGGTCAACACGTCGGCACAGGCGATCCCGGCCGGGCCGGCGCCAATGACCGCAGCTTTTTTACCACTGGCGGTAACATTGGAAAGGTCGGGCGTCCAGCCCAGCTCGATTGCCTTGTCGGTAATATACTTTTCAACCGAGCCGATCGTGACCGCACCGAATCCGGTATTCAGCGTGCAGGCGCCTTCGCATAACCGGTCCTGGGGGCAGATGCGTCCGCAAACCTCCGGCAGGCTGTTGGTCTTGTGAGACATTTCGACAGCTTCCATCAGGTTGCCTTCGGCAACCAGTTTGAGCCAGTTAGGAATATAGTTATGGACCGGGCATTTCCACTCGCAATAAGGATTGCCGCACTCGATGCAGCGTTCGGCCTGTTCGGCGGCCTCCTGTTGTTCGTAATCGCCGTAGATTTCGCCGAATTCGTTTACCCGCACAAATGCCGGTTTTTTACCGGGATCGGTGCGTTGCACTTCCAGGAACTGGAAAACATTTGGCATTGTGGCTAGGCGGAGAGCCGCGACTTGATTAGCTGGCTGACTTTTCCCATATCTGCGCGCCCCTGCAGCTGGGGTTTGAGCGCAGCCATTAACTTGCCCATATCTTTAATGGTGGCAGCACCCGTGGAAGCGATAGACTGTTCTACGAGGTCATTGATTTCTGCCTCGGACAACGCCTCCGGCAGGTACTCCTGGATGATGTCGATCTCGGCCTGCTCGATCGCCACCAGGTCGTCTCGTCCCGCATCACTATAGTGGGTGATTGATTCACGGCGCTGCTTGGCCATTTTATCGAGCACCGCGAGGATGCGGGTATCGTCAAGTTCGATGCGTTCGTCGACTTCAATTTGCTTGATTGCGGCGAGTATCAGGCGGACAACACCCAGACGTTGTTTGTCACCGCTTTTCATCGATGACTTCATGTCGGACATTAATTTTGGTTTTAGCGTACTCGACATGGCGCGCCGGTTTAATAGAGACGTCTGCGAGTACCGAAATCCTTGGAAATGCGCTTGAAGTTGCGCTTTACTGCGGCGGCTGATTTGCGCTTGCGAACGGCGGTGGGTTTTTCGTAGTGTTGACGACGACGGGTTTCGGTGAGGACACCCGCTTTTTCACAAGAGCGCTTGAAACGACGCAGTGCGAAATCAAATGGTTCGTTGTCCTTTACTTTAACTGATGGCATATTTATTGATCCAGTAAGTTAACGGTGGCGCCATGTTACTGGCTCCGGCTTCAAGAGCCGGCCAATTATAAGGAGGCAGCACCAAATATCAATCTCAAGCGGTAATTAATAGCCTGTTTTTATGAAAGTTTTGGGTATCGAAAGCTCCTGCGACGAGACCGGTATCGCGGTTTACGATAGCGATAGCGGACAGATCTGGCAGCGTCTCTACTCGCAAGTTGCAAAGCATCGCGAGTACGGTGGAGTCGTGCCGGAACTTGCTTCACGTGATCATGTTGTCAAGGCAGCGCCGATGCTCGGCGAGATCCTGGACGAAATCGGCGGTATCGATGCGATTGACGCCATCGCCTATACCCGGGGCCCGGGATTGATCGGGGCCTTGATGGTCGGCGCCAATCTCGCCCATGGGTTGGCCTGGGCGCTCGATAAGCCGTTGCTCGGTGTGCATCACATGGAGGGACATCTGCTGGCACCGATGTTGGCCGATGAACAACCTGAATTACCCTTCGTCGCGTTGTTGGTATCGGGCGGACATACGCTATTGGTAGATGTCAGAATGCTCGGTGACTATCGTATTCTTGGTGAATCGCTCGACGATGCGGTCGGGGAAGCCTTTGATAAAACCGCGAAATTGATGGATTTGCCATACCCGGGTGGCCCTGAACTGGCGGCTCTTGCCGATTCGGTGACGCAATCCCGATTCGAATTCCCGCGACCGATGACCAAACGCCCCGGACTTGATTTCAGTTTCAGTGGACTGAAAACGGCGGCGCTAAATATCGTTAAACAACATGCACCACTCGACGACAGGTTGCGGGCCGAGATCGCATTTGCCTTCCAGCAAGCCGTTGTCGATACGCTGTGTATCAAGTGCAAACGCGCACTGGAGGAGACTGGTTACCGGAATCTCGTCGTTGCCGGCGGCGTCGGTGCGAATCGACGATTGCGGCAGGTTCTCGACAAGCTGGGACAGGTGCAAGGTACCCGGATTCACTTCCCGGCGCTGGAATATTGCACCGATAACGGTGCAATGATCGCCTATGCCGGAGCATTGCGCCTGTTACATGGCCAGGTCGATGACCCGGCCTGCGATGTGCTGGCTCGCTGGTCGCTCGAAACGTTACCGGTCATTCCAGCGTAAGCGGCCCCACGCATACCCGGGATTGACGTATCGAAATAGCTGTATATAAGGAATTAATCAGGATTCGGAACCCTGTATCAGACGCTGGATATTGCCCTTGTGACGCCAAATCAGGATCACCGAGAGCGCGACAAATACGATGCAGACTTCGAGGTTTTGCGTACGCCAGTAGACCAATACCGGTAACGCGCAAAATGAGATAATTGCAGCCAGTGACGATATCTTGAATACCCCCGCAAAAAGCAGCCAGATCGCGATCAGAATTGCACCGACAATCCAGTTAAATCCCAGCGCGGCCGCGATCGCTGTAGCAACGCCCTTACCCCCTCGAAACCCGAAATAAAGAGGAAAACAGTGTCCGATGAACGCGGCGAAACCGGTTAATGCCAGGGTGAGAAGCTCGGGTTGCAGCCAGTGTGCCAGCAGGACGGGTAACAGGCCTTTCAGAAAATCACCGACCAGGGTAAGAAACGCCGCTTTCTTGCCGGCGATCCGCAGCACATTGGTGGCACCAGGATTATTCGAACCCTCGCTGCGTGGATCCTTGAATCCCATTATTTTACTCAGTACGATCGCGGACGAAATCGATCCGAGTAGATAGGCCCACACGATTAATGCAAGGGTTTCGACCATGGTTTAACGGGTAGTCGCGATGGCCAGACTCTAACAGATATGGAATGGCCTTACAGCCCGCGGCCGCGACCCAGCGACAAATCGCTGATGTTGCCACGAGGTTTCAGGTAGAATCCGACGCCGGCATCGTGAATACACCATTATTATCAGATTAAGGTTGCAGTCGCCCCTGCGCCGTAAAATGTGCCTGCTCGGCAAGCGTGAAATTTAGCCCAGGAGTCTCGTTGGACCTGCTCAATATACCACGGCTGGATAAACGGTCGATCAAAAAGTTCGCTAATCGTGCGTCTAAAAGTTACGATAATGCAGCGATATTGCACGAAGAGGTGCTAAATCGGCTATTAGATCGCTTGCAGTACATACGTCACCAGCCGGAGACAATTATTGATGTCGGCAGCGGCACTGGCAAGGGTGTCCGGGGTTTGCAAAAGTCCTACCCGCGCGCACGGATCTATGCCGTGGATATTGCCCACGAAATGCTGTTGCAGGCTCGTGCCAGGTTTCGTTTATTGTCGAAAAAACGCGTGGTCGCAGCAGACATGGAGCGCCTACCTTTTACGGATCAGAGTTTTGACCTCGTATTCTCATCGCTGGCCATGCCCTGGAGTAATGATGTCGGCACAATGCTGAAAGAATTGGCACGTGTCTCCCGACAGGGCGCGCTGTTGATGTTCTCGAGTTTTGGCCCCGGCACGTTATCGGAACTTGCCGAGGCCTGGCAGGCGCTGGATAGTTACCCTCACATGCACCCGTTTGTCGATATGCACGATGTCGGCGATGCCATGGTTGCAGCCGGTTTTGCGCAGCCGGTTGTCGATTCAGAGACAATCCGGCTGGAATACCCTGCGTTTCGACCGTTGCTCGAAGACCTGCGCAATGTCGGGGCGAGTAATGCCGATGTCAGTCGGCGCCGCGGATTGATGACACCGGCGCAGTTGCGCAGACTGGAGGCCGGTTATCGTGAGCATGGATTTGAAGATGGAAAGTTCGTTGCATCCTACGAGGTCGTCTACGGGCATGCCTGGCTCGATACCCGGTAATGAAATTGATACCCGGAAATTTACTATTGAAACGCTGCGTGTGAGGCCCATTTATGCGGTTGTGATTCCACCTTAACTTTCAGTTAAGACCGGTCAGGAAGCCGGGGGGACGATTCCGTGGGGCTGGATCCAGCCCATGTAGAATGAGAATACGATGAAAACGAAAGTTACGATCGACAGGACAATGCGGATCGTCAGGAACTTAACGGTGGTATTGGAGTCGCTGCGACCCTTGACCAGGCTCAGCATACTGGCGCCGAGACTTAGCACGATTAAACCGAGCAACACGGCGATAATAATTTTGACGATAGTCATGGTGATTGGACACTATACGCTGGAGACTAGTTTACCGGATCATGAGCTGTTGTCGATATGATGATCGGGACGCGCAAGTTCAAACCCGCCCGGTGGTCGATCGCACTGACCGCAGTGGGTGTTTCGCTGTTCATTGGCCTGGGGCTTTGGCAGCTGGAACGCGCGGCCCTGAAGGCGTCGATCGAATCAAAATTCGAGCAAAGGCTGGGTGAGCCATACCGGGAGTATTCACCGGGTGATGGGCTGGACGATATCGAGTACCGCAAACTATTGCTGCAGGGAAGCTTCGACAACGCCCACCATTTCCTGGTCGATAACCAGCTGTATCGGGGCAAAGCAGGATATTACGTACTGACCCCTCTGAAACTAAGAGACAGCGACAGCCTGATCCTGGTCAACCGCGGTTGGTCAGCCTGGGGCGAATCCCGGCAGGAGATATCGCCGATACCAGAGGCCGAGAGCCTGAACGGCGTCAGGGGCATCGCAAATTTTCCAAACGAGCCCGCGTTGCGCATGGGCGGATTAACACTTTCCGATCGCTGGCCACAGCTCATTCCTTATATTGATATCGAGGCCCTGCGGGCACAGTTCTCGAATCGACTATTGCCCGTGGTGTTATGGCTGGCGCCTGAGCAGGACGATGTTTACGTGCGCGAGTGGAACCCGGTCTGGATGAAGCCTGAAAAGAGCCGGGCCTATGCAACGCAATGGTTTGCGTTTGCACTGCTTGCGTTCGTGTTTTTTATCATTTTAAACCTGCGGAAAGCTGAATGAACGAGGAAGAACCCAAGCGATTGCTCTGGTACCGGATTAAGCTGCTGGCGCTGATCGCTATATTCCTGTCTCCGTTTATCGGTGGCTGGCTTGCACTTTACGTATTTGATCTCAAGCCCACGAGCGGCAATTACGGTACCCTGGTCGAACCGGTGAAAAGGCTTGACTGGCCGGTACTCGAAACGCTGGATGGCGAACGGTATCAGGCAGGGTTCGGGCGCAAATGGACATTCCTGATGTTCGCCGGCGCAGACTGCGATGAGCTTTGTCGTTCCAACCTGTTCTACATGCGCCAGATCAGGACCCTGCTCGGGCGTGACACGTTGCGCTTGCAGAATGTGTTGATCAGCTCGAAGCCGCTCAGTGAAACGACCAAAACCTACCTCAAGGATTTTCCCAACTTTAAAGTAGTCGAAGACAATCGTGACCCGAACCTTTACCGTCAGTTTTACCTGGAAGGGTACGGCGAGGTCGGCGATTTGCCCAAAATGTACCTGGTTGATCCTGATCAGAACCTGATGATGCACTATCCCGCAGAGAGTGATCAGGATCGAGTGCTGGAAGATCTTAAAAAACTAATGAAGTTATCGCAGATCGGTTGAGTCTGTTATCATCGCGCGATTGAATCGCCGCGAGAACGCCTGTATAACGGCCGCTTTTTACGAAGTAGCTTAATCCGGCTAACTTAAATGACCACGCTAACCCTCGACGCCTGCTCGCAATACTACAAGCTGACCAAGCCCAAGGTTGTCTACCTGATCGTGTTTACCGCGATGGTAGGTATGTTGCTTGCCGCCGAAGGTGCGGTACCACTGGATACCTTCGTCTTCGGTTTGCTGGGTATTGGCCTGGCCGCTGCGTCCGGCGCAGCCATCAATCACGTGGTCGACGAACATATTGACCGGATCATGGAACGTACGCGTAACCGTCCGCTGGTGAGCGGGGAACTGGACCAGAAATCGGCCCTGATTTTCGCGCTATCGATCGGTACGCTCGGTATTACCTTGTTGCTGGTGTTTATCAACCTGCTCACCGCAGTGTTAACCTTGTTTTCGCTGGTTGGTTACGCGCTGATTTATACGATGTACCTGAAACGCGCGACGCCGCAAAATATTGTGCTTGGTGGTGCCGCGGGTGCCGCGCCGCCATTGCTGGGCTGGACCGCGGTAACCGGGAGTGTGGATACCGAGGCTTTACTGCTGTTTCTGATTATATTTGTCTGGACTCCCCCGCATTTCTGGGCGCTGGCAATCCGTCGACGCAAGGAATACGCCAAGGCGGACATCCCGATGTTGCCGGTGACCCACGGCGTTAATTTTACCAAGATCCAGATTTTGCTCTACACCATATTGTTGGTTGTCGTAACAATGATGCCCTTTATCGTGCAGATGAGCGGCTTGATCTACCTCGCCGGTGCGCTTGCGCTGGGAATGGGATTTTTGTACTACGCGATCAAGCTGTACTACGACAAGAAGCCCGACGTGATTGCGATGAAAACCTTCGGTTACTCGATTTTTTACCTGAGTCTCCTGTTCGCCTTCCTGCTTGCAGATCACTACGCCCGCGTTTTCATTCGCGGCTGGTTTCTCTAGCGGCCAGTCAGGTACAGTACCAGCTGTACCACGCCGACCAGCATCAGCACAAACACGAGCCCGAATAGCAATCCCATCCAGATAAAATGGGACATCTTGCCGTGTTTGAAATCACGCTCACGATTGGCGCTGCTTTGCACACCGAGGAATGCCGCCAAAGTACTTTTAACCAGCTGTCCAAAGGTCAACTGGACTGCTTCCGGGGGTTGATCGTCTGGTTCTTTGTTCAAGATTGAATTCCTTGTATTATTACCTGTTCGAGTATTGTCGCAGCTGGACTTAAGTGGTGAAATATCCAATCTAGAGTAGGGCTTTAATCCAATTATGGTCAATATCAGTAAACAAGATTCCGGAGATAGCTTCCGCATCGTGCTATCCCCCAACTGTTCCATCAGCTGGCACGAGCTGGTGATTTTCTACCTGTTTACCTGCGTGATCGCAATCGCTGTCGGTCTGTTCTTCACGCTGCAGGGCATGTGGTTGGTGCTGCCTTTTTCCGGGCTCGAAATGCTGGCCCTGGGTATCGGACTCTACGTGACGTCTCGCAAGGTATATCGTAAGGAAGTAATCACCCTGGATCCGGATCGAACCAGAGTAGAAAAAGGGGTACAACGGGTCGTTCAGAGCTGGGAATTCAAAACGCCCTGGGTGCGGATTATCGACGAAACCACGGGCACCCGTAACCCGGCTCGCAGGCTTGCTATCGGCATGCGTGGCACTGCGGTCGAAGTAGGCAGTTTTCTGGCTAATTCGGAAAAGGATGAGCTAGCCTTTAAATTGAAAGACTGTATAATTCGCGTGTGATTAAGCGCCGTCTGAATGTCCAGATTCAGATGGCATTTTTGTGTTTAAATACCGGTGCATCTAACACAACTTGCACCAATGTTGTGATCGTGTGGTTCAGGGGGATAAGAATGATTTTTAATAAATGGTGCCGACGGTTCTCAGTGATCTTCACGGGCGTGGCTTCGATGTTTTCGATGTCTGCTGCTCGTGCCGAATACGAGTTGAACATGACTCAGGGCGTTACCCCGATCAGCCAGGAAATCTACGGCTTGCACATGCTGGTTTTCTGGATTTGTGTCGCTATTGGGGTGGTTGTTTTTGGCGCGATGGCCTGGTCAATTCTTCATCATCGAAAATCCAAGGGTGCGGTAGCCGCAAACTTCCATGAAAGCACTACTGTTGAAATCATCTGGACCGTCGTGCCCCTGTTAATTTTGATTGGTATTGCGATTCCGGCGACTGGAACCTTGCTCGACCTGGAAGACGCCAAAACCGATGCCGACATTACGCTGCAGGTAACCGGCATCCAGTGGAAATGGAAATACACCTATGTGGATGAAGATGTCAGCTTTATTAGCAGTCTCGCGCAATCCAGCCGCGATGTAATCAGTGATCCAACCGGCTATGAAAACTACCTGCTCGAAGTTGATGAGCCGGTGGTACTACCGATCAATAAAAAAATTCGTTTCCTGTTCCACTCGACTGACGTCATTCACGCGTGGTGGGTGCCTGAACTTGCGGTCAAGCAGGATTCGGTCCCGGGATTTATCAACGATTCCTGGGCGACGATTGAAAAGCCCGGGATTTACCGCGGCCAGTGTGCCGAGCTCTGCGGTAAGGATCATGGTTTCATGCCGATTGTCGTGCATGCGGTAACAGAATCAGAGTATCAGCAGTGGCTGGTAAGCAAGAAAGAGGAAGCGGCTGCCGCGGCGGCTTCGGCGGAGCAGGAATGGTCTATGAAAGACCTGCTCGCGCGCGGTGAAACGGTTTACCAGGCAAACTGCTCGGCCTGTCATGGTCCGACTGGTGCCGGGATCCCCGGGGCCTTCCCGGCGATGACCGGTAGTGCCATCGTTCTTGGCGATCCCGCGGGTCATATCGACATCGTCGTCAACGGCAAGGCGGGCACCGCGATGGCAGCCTTCAAGGGACAGCTCAACGATGTTGATCTCGCTGCCGTAGTGACTTACGAACGTAATGCTTTAGGTAATAGCGTGGGTGATATGGTTCAGCCATCCGCGATCAAGAATGCAAGATAAGGGGAAATAGATGTATACCGATACGACACACGATGCAGCTCACGGCGAGCACCATGATCATGGCCCTGCCAAGGGTTTGATGCGATGGGTTACCACAACCAATCATAAGGATATCGGCACGCTTTACCTGTGGCTGGCATTCATAATGCTGCTCTACGGCGGATCCATGGCGATGATAATCCGGCTTGAGCTGTTCCAGCCTGGACTGCAGTGGGTTGAACCGCATTTTTTCAACCAGATGACCACAATGCACGGCCTGGTAATGGTGTTCGGCGCGATCATGCCGGCCTTCGTTGGCCTCGCCAACTGGTTGGTACCCATAATGATCGGTGCCCCGGACATGGCCTTGCCACGCATGAATAACTGGAGCTTCTGGATTCTGCCGTTTGCATTCACGATCCTGGCTTCCACCACCTTTATGGAAGGCGGTGCGCCGGCGTTCGGATGGACCTTCTATGCGCCACTCTCTACCACTTTTGCGCCGGACACGACCGACTTTTTCATTTTTGCGGTGCACCTGATGGGAATTTCGTCGGTAATGGGTGCCATTAATATAATCGCCACCATATTGAACATGCGTGCCCCAGGTATGACGCTGATGAAAATGCCGCTGTTCGTCTGGACCTGGTTGATTACTGCCTACCTGTTGATCGCGGTCATGCCGGTACTCGCCGGTGCGGTCACGATGATGTTAACCGACCGCCACTTTGGCACCTCGTTTTTCGATGCCGCGGGCGGTGGCGATCCGGTCATGTTCCAGCACGTATTCTGGTTCTTCGGACATCCCGAGGTTTACATCATGATCCTGCCGGCCTTCGGTGTGATTTCCGCAATTATCCCGACCTTCGCGCGCAAACCGCTGTTCGGTTACAGCTCGATGGTGTATGCAACCGCTTCGATTGCGATCCTGTCGTTCATGGTCTGGGCGCACCACATGTTTACCGTGGGCATGCCGGTTGCAGGCGAACTTTACTTTATGTACGCGACGATCCTGATCTCGGTGCCGACCGGGGTCAAGGTCTTCAACTGGGTAACCACGATGTGGAAAGGCTCGATGACCTTTGAAACCCCGATGCTGTGGGCGCTGGGATTTATCGTCATGTTTACCATCGGTGGATTTTCCGGCTTGATGCTGGGGGTTGCCCCGGTAGACACGCAGTATCATGACACCTACTTTGTCGTCGCACACTTCCACTACGTGCTGGTAACTGGTGCCTTGTACTCGATCATTGCCGCATTCTACTACTGGGTGCCGAAGTGGACCGGCCATATGTACGACGAGAAACTGGGCAAGATCCACTTCTGGTGGTCAACCATTGCGGTCAACGTTTTATTCTTTCCGCAACACTTCGTTGGCCTGGCGGGTATGCCGCGCCGGATTCCTGATTACTCGTTGCAGTTTGCCGAGTTCAACATGATCTCGAGTATCGGTGGTTTCGCCTTCGGCCTGGCACAGATTTTCTTCCTGTATATCGTTATCAAGACGATCAAGGGTGGGGTCAAGGCTACTGATCAGGTCTGGGAAGGGGCAACCGGCCTCGAATTCGAGCACCTGCCGTCGCCACCGCCGTATCACAGCTTTACCGAAGCGCCGCCGGTTAGGTAACTGGGAACGATGGCTCTGTTGATGCAAGAGAATCAGTCAGGTGATTATTTAACCTCCGCCGAGCGACGCAAGCGGACCTGGCGCATCGTGATTGCGCACGTCATCATTGTTGCAACGTTTTTCATCGCAACCTTTTTCTGGGGTAATTTCCAGTGAAAGTGAGCCCACTCAGGCTGGCCGCGATTCCATTGCTGATGTTTGGCTTCGGCTTCGCGCTGGTGCCGCTTTACGATGTATTTTGTGACATCACCGGGCTCAACGGTAAAACCGGCCGCATTGAGGCCTCGGAAATCGACAGCAGCCAGGTGGATACCTCGAGGACGATAGAAGTACGTTTCCTGGCAAATACCAATACCGGATTACCCTGGGATTTCCAGCCGCTGGTCAAGAAAATGGAAATTCATCCGGGACAGGTTTACGAAGCCGTGTTCCGAGTGCGCAGCGCCAGCGATAAGACAACCCTCGGGCAGGCGATTCCGAGTGTATCGCCAGGACTTGCCGCGGAGTATTTTAACAAGACCGAATGTTTCTGTTTTACCCAGCAGGAACTGGCGGGGCGTGAGACACTGGATATGCCGGTGCGATTTGTTGTCGGCACCGGTATTTCAGAAAATATCGAACAGATTACATTGTCCTACACGTTTTTCAGTCTGGACAAGGGCTAGAAACTCTAACGCTTTATAGAATATAGAGAGACAATTACATGAGCAGTGCAAGCAACCAAGACTATTATGTACCCCATGGCACTCATTGGCCGATTATCGGCTCGGTCGGGTTATCCCTGACCGTGGTTGGCGCCGCCAATTTCCTGCACGGCACCTGGAGCGCAACGCCGATATTTGTCGGCCTCGCGATTCTGGTTTTCATGATGTACGGCTGGTTTGGTACCGTGGTCAAAGAGTCGCTGGCTGGCACCTATAACCCACAGGTTGACATGTCATTCCGCTGGGGCATGGGCTGGTTTATCTTCTCCGAGGTCATGTTTTTCGCAGCCTTCTTCGGCGCCCTGTTCTATGCACGTATGTACTCGATACCCTGGCTTGACGGTGGTTCCAATAACGATGCAACTGCGCAATACCTGTGGCCCGATTTTGAAGCCGCGTGGCCGTTATTGACCCCGCCCCTGGCAGACAAGTTCGAGGTTGCCAGGCAGGCCATGGGCGCCTGGGGGCTACCGGCACTCAATACGGTTATCCTGCTGACCTCGGGCCTGACCGTGACGCTCGCGCACTGGGCGCTCAAGCGCAGGGACAACGTCTGGCTGGTGTACTGGCTGTTCGCGACCGTCGCACTGGGATTCGGCTTCGTCATTCTGCAAGGTATTGAGTACGCCCATGCTTACGAGGAATTAAATCTGCGCCTCGATTCGGGCATTTACGGCAGTACATTTTTCATGTTAACCGGATTTCATGGTTTCCACGTCACCATGGGTGCGACCATGCTGTTAATCATCATGATCCGCGCTGCCAAGGGGCACTTTTCACCGGAGAATCATTTCGCGTTCGAGGCCGTTGCCTGGTACTGGCATTTCGTGGACGTGGTATGGCTGGGACTGTTTATTTTTGTTTACTGGCTATAACGCAGCCAGTGAGGTTATCGAAGAGCACGGCCTAGGCCGTGCTTTTTTTTGTCCGGCGCTTTGGTTTTTTACAGGGTTCGCCCAGTAGTGCTTCGAAGTCTTTGGCCGCTACCGGCCTTGAATAAAGGTAACCCTGGCCATAGTCACAGTCGAAATCCTTCAGCAACTGGCCCTGGGTTTCGGTTTCAACACCCTCGGCAATCACTTTAATTCCCAGTTTGTGCGCCATCACGATGATGGCTTCACACAGAGCAAGATCGTTCTTGTCATGATCCAGGTTGCGTACGAAGGACTGGTCGATTTTCAGGTAATCGATATCAAACTGCTTCAGGTAGGATAGCGATGAGTAGCCGGTGCCAAAGTCGTCGATGGATACCTGTACTTCCGCATCGCGAAAATCCAGCAACCGATTGGTTATCTTGTCGTTGGCATCCATCAACAAACCCTCGGTGATTTCGACGGTCATTGCCTGGCCGCTGAGCCCGATTTGTTGAAGATGCGAAAACCACTGGTTCATGGCCGCAGCCTCGTCTATCCATTGTAGCGGGGAAGTGTTAATGCTGACCTGGAAGTCGATATCAAATTGATCTCGCCAGCGGCTTGCCTGCTCGGTTGCACTGTAAAATACCCAGTTGCCGATATCGGCAATCAAGCCCGTTTCTTCCGCGATGGGGATGAACACGGAAGGGCTTACCATCCCCGATTCGGGATTATGCCAGCGCAGCAGGGCTTCGGCCTTTGTCAGCTGGTTATTTTTCATATCGACGATTGGCTGGTAATAAATCTCGAACTGCTCCTGCTGCATTGCGTCGCGCAGGTCCTTGATCATTTTGCGCTTTCGAACTGCACGCTCCTGGAGTTCGGGTGTAAAAAAATGAAAGCTGTTACGTCCGTTTCCCTTCGCCGCATACATCGCCTGGTCACCGTTACGCTGGAGTACATCAATATCTTTTGAATCCTGCGGATAGAAGGTGACGCCGATACTCGCCGTCAGGAAGACTTTTTCATTGTCGAGCTGGTAGGATCGTGCGAGCTCATCCAGCAATTGCTGGCACAGGGGTTGTACCGACAGCGGATCGTCGATCTGTCCCAGAATTACCGTGAACTCGTCCCCGCTAAGGCGCGAGACGGTGTCAGTTTCACGCAATGTTTTCTTGAGACGACTCGAGATTTCGATCAACAACAGATCTCCCATGTCGTGGCCCAGCGTATCGTTTACGTCCTTGAAACGGTCGAGATCGATGTAAAGCAGCGCCAGCGAAAGGTTACTGCGATCGCAGGCGCGCATTTCATGTTCCAGCTTTTGTAAAAAAAGGTTTCGGTTCGGCAGGCTCGTCAACGCATCGAAATTAGCCTGGTTCCAGATAACAGTCTCGGCGTGTTTACGTTCCGAGATGTCGCGGATATAGGCACTGAATTCCTGCAGGTCTGCCGAATCGATAACCGAGATCGACAATTCGACAGGAAACTCATAGCCGTCGCGATGCAGGGCGTGAATCTCGATCAGTGTGTTCATAACCGAAGACTTACCGGTTTTCAGATACTTTTTCATGCCCTTGTTATGGGCATCCCGATAACGTTCCGGAATGATGGTTTCGACAATGGTCTGATCGAGAATTTCCTCGGCGCTCCAGCCAAAGATCTTTTCGGCCTGCTGGTTCCAGCCGGTAATGTGACCGTCAAAATCCATTTGTACCAGGGCGTCGATTGACGACCCAAAAAAGGCCTCCAGCTTGGTGTGCTGTGCCAGGATAATTTCCTTTTTCTGGCGCAGGTCAACTTCCAGCGCTTTCAGTCTTGCTTCGAGTAAAGCCCGTTCGTCATTCTCTTCTTCGGGAGAATCGCTATCCGACATCTTCAGTGGGTCCATCAGGAATTACGTTCGAGTATAGTATTTATATGTGAGCGGACATAAAAAAAGCCCGGTCATGCCGGGCTTTCACTTGAAGGATGTCGCAGTCTCAGGCGATGAATGAAGACTTCATCGATTTGAA
Source organism: Gammaproteobacteria bacterium (assembly GCA_029862005.1). Lineage (NCBI taxonomy): Bacteria > Pseudomonadati > Pseudomonadota > Gammaproteobacteria > Gammaproteobacteria bacterium. The sequence goes on from JAOTYD010000023.1 coordinate 34,592, forward strand.
GGCATTACTTTCAATTTGACGAATCCGCTCTGCCGAGACGCCGTATTCGTCGGCAAGTTCGTGCAGCGTTGCTTTGGGTTCGATTAACCAGCGCCGTGTCACGATGGCTTTGCTGCGGTCGTCGAGATTTTCAAGTGCTTCACCGAGCATGTGAGCGTTATTCTGTTCGGTGTCCTGTGCTTCGAGCAGTAACTCTGGCGACGGTGTGTTGGATGTCAGCGAATTAGCAGGTGCCAGGTAAGCGGTGTCATCGTCATCATCGCCGGATATATCAAACGCGACGTCATAATTGTTGAGCCGGTTTTCCATTTCAATCACGTTTTCACGGGTAACACCGAGCGTTTCTGCGACGTGATCGATTTCTTCCGACTTGAACCAGCCTAGGCGTTTTTTCTGGCTGCGCAATTTAAAGAACAGCTTTCGCTGGGACTTGGTCGTGGCCACTTTTACGATGCGCCAGTTTTTCAAAATATACTCGTGAATTTCGGCTTTTATCCAGTGCACCGCGAAAGAAACCAGGCGCACACCGACTTCAGGGCGAAAACGTTTAACGGCCTTCATCAAACCAATACTGCCTTCCTGGATTAAATCGGGGACCGCGAGGCCGTAACCCGCGTAATTATTTGCGATCTTGATGACGAAACGCAGGTGTGGCAGAACCAGCTTTTGGGCCGATTCGATATTGCCGGTCTCCTGCAGATCCTTTGCCAGCGCATACTCTTCTTCGGCGCTCAGGATAGGCACGCTTCTGGCGGCCTGAATATAGGCGTCCAGATTCGAACTGCCCCGTAGTACGGGCATTGTATTGCGTGTATTAATCACTTCTGTGCTCATTAATGACCTCGATTTAGGTGTTATTTAGCACTCAAGCTTACCGAGTGCTAGCTATTAGAGCATAATTATCGCAATCAGTTCAAGTTTATTAGCAAATATTAATATACTCTTTAACTGCATGGTTATTAAAGAAAAATACCACATATATACGTCCAGATCCCTGCTGTGGATCAGTTGAGAGCGGGATATGGCGTAACTTCCACAAGTTTATATATAGCTACCTGAACCAGGGGAGTCCGAATACCGCATATTCACAGTGTTGGTGAAGCATGACTATCCATTCCGGTGGTATAGCCAGCATGCAGGGTTTTGCGTTCTGGCGGGATGCCTCCGGTCTCGGCGGCAATTGGTAACAGTCCCGGGCTGTTGCATGCAGCCTGAATTCTGGAATACTTTCTTGTCCCCGGCTTTATCTTGGCAACACGATTGGTATACTGCGAATTCGCACAGCCCGTCGAAATATCCAAGCACGCCCGTCTGTCTATGCGATCAACGTCTCCCTACGCTGCACCCGGTTAAAATGCGCCGACGGTGCAAACCGGAGTTACCCACTGCCGACCCAGGAAACAGATACGGGAAAGACCAACATGACTATTAGCCAACAGAAGGTTGTCACGATCCATTACAAGGTTGTCGATGTTGCCAGCGATGAAGTTATTGATTCATCCGAGGGCGATGATCCGATGACTTACCTGCATGGTGCCAGAAACATTATTCCGGGACTCGAGCAGGAGTTGGAGGGGAAGGCGGTTGGAGAGGAATTCGAAGTCACGGTGGAACCGGGTGAGGCCTACGGCGAGTATAGTGAAGACCGCGTTCAGGTCGTGCCAAAAGAAGCTTTTCAGGAAATGGAAACGATAGAACCCGGCATGATGGTCACCTCGCAAACCGACCAGGGCCAGATCAACCTGGTTGTCACCGAAGTCGATGAAGCCACGGTGACGGTCGATGCCAATCATCCGCTTGCTGGCAAATCGTTAAAATTCAGTGTCAAGGTCGAGGCGGTACGCGATGCCAGCGAGGAAGAACTGGCGCACGGCCATGTGCACGGACCGGGAGGTCACGACCACTAGCCCTGCCGGATCAGGGATTTAATGCTTCGCTTTGGCGTTTGATATTGACCAGCGTCTGCAGGCGTGTCAGTAAATCTTCTTCGTCGATCGGCTTGGTAATGAAATCATTTGTTCCGGCGCCGAATATTGCTGTGAAATCGGTGCGTTCGTCCTCGCCGGGTTCGATAGTCATCAGCAGAATCGGCAGCGTGAGGTAGTCAAGTTCAAGTTCGTTACGGATGGTCTGGATCAATTCGTAGCCGTTCACGTCGCTGGTCAGCATCAGGTCAGTAATCATGACATCGATACTACAGTTGCCATTGTCAGCCAGGTCCTGTTTGAGAAATTCGATCACTTCACCGGCGTCACGAAAATGGAAATACTCGATGCCGTTTTTTTCAAGTATTCCGGTGGTGATGGCGGTTGAGGTGGCACTTTTATCGACGTATAGAATTCGAACCGGTAACTCGTTCTGCGTTCCAAGGAAGTTAAGAATGAAGTTAACCAGTGGTTTCGTCCCATCGGCCTTGTCGAAGTAAGCCGTTACGGCGTCGGTGTCTTCCATGTCGCCACCCACAATGCGAGGTTCGGTGTCACCCGAGACGACGAAAATGGCGGTTTCTTTATTCTTTGGCGTTTGTCGAATCTGCTCGATTAATGCATAACCATCGATATCGGGTAGCGTGATACCGGTAGTGATGATTTCAAATTCGTACCGTTTGACAGCCGTCATTGCCTCCTTGCCGTTAGCGCAGGCGATGATGTCAAGATCGGGTGCGCGGCCCGAGATTTCCTTGAAAAGAATCGCGCGTGCTGAATCTGAAGTATCAATCAGTAATAGTCGACGTTTTGCGGGCATTTTATTCTAGGTTGGCTCTATTTGATTCAAGTGCCGCGCCACTGCGATCCAGGACCCGGCTAGCCCGAGTAGGGTACTTGATGTTATCAGGATGATAAAGTCGTTAAACGAAAATGTGATCAGGCTCATATCAGACTTATATAGCAGATTTAGACGTTCGAGTGGGCCCGAAATCGAAAGGTAACCAACCTCGACGATCAACCACGAAATGATACCGCCCAGTAAGCCATACCAGACACCGCCGTAGAGAAATGGTCGCCGGATGAATGCGTCGGTGGCACCAATTAGCTTGGTGACTATTATTTCTTGGTAGCGATTCTGGATATCGAGCCTGATCGTGTTACCAATGATCAGCAGCACTGCGCAGGAGAACAGTATCGTAATAATCACGACCGAGCGCCGGGCGATTTCAATAATTGTATAAAGTCGCTCCAGCCACTCCGTATCTAGCTTGGCGATATGAACCTCGGGCATTTTCTGCAGATTATTAAGCAGGTTGCGAACTGTAAAAGTATCGGCCTCGCCAGGTTCGACGATAATAGTATGCGGCAGCGGGTTGGTACTCAGCGTATCGATGCTCTTGCCAAATCCCGAGTCCTGCCGAAATTTTTCGAGCGATTGATCACGCGAGATAAATCGGGTTGAATCGACATGCTCCATTTTGGCGATCCGCTTGTCGATTTCACGCGCCTTTTTTTCACTGATTTTGAGATCAAGAAACAGGCTGATCTGGGAGCTCGAACGGAAATCGCCGGAGATTGCGTCGACATTTTTTAGGAACAGGTAGAAACCGCCCGGCAGCGACAGTGTTATGCCGATCACGGCAACTGTCATAATGGTGGTTGCCGGGGCCGCGTAAATCTTGCGCAGGCTGAAAATCAGCGACTGCAGGTGATGTAGCAGGTAGGCTGAAATGCGATTTGAAGTCGCTGGCTTGTGGCGACGAATATTACTGCCTGCCACCATCTGTCTCCGTGCGATTGTCTTCGAGGTCATTCAGAACCAGTTTGCCCCGGTTGAGCGTCATGCGGGGTTTATCCAGTTCATCGATCAGGTCAAGATCGTGGCTTGCGACCAGCACCGTGACACCGACCTGGTTGAAATCGACAAAAATATGCATGATTTCCCGCGATAGCTCCGGATCGAGGTTGCCGGTGGGTTCATCGGCAAGCAGTAACATCGGCTTATGCACCACCGCGCGCGCGATCCCGACGCGTTGTTGTTCACCGCCGGAAAGCGTAATCGGCATCGATTTTTCCTTGTGCCGCAGACCGACCTTATCGAGTGCAGCGCGTGTACGCTTGGCAATTTCCTGGGGACGATAGCCCTGTATATGCAGGGGCAGGGCCACGTTATCGAAGACGCTGCGATCAAACAGTAGCTGATGATCCTGAAAGATGATACCGATATTACGCCGAATATAAGGAACGCGATAACGTGGCATGTTGTTGAGGTTGATGCGGTTTAACAGCGCCTGGCCGCGAGTCGGTTTCTCGATCAGCGCGATGATTTTCAGTAACGTGCTCTTGCCTGCGCCCGAGTGCCCGGTGATAAAAGCCATCTCGCCGTCACCCAGCTTGAGAGATACATCGCTAAGCGCCTCGTAGCCACCCTCGAAACGCTTGGTTACATTGTGAAATTCAATCATGGAGTTGGAGTCGGCATCAGGCGTCGGTCAACAGGGCGTCGACAAATTCCGCGTGATCGAAAGGACGCAGGTCATCGACCGTCTCGCCAACGCCAATATAGCGGATCGGGGTATGCAACTGTTCAGCCACGTTAAAAATCATGCCCCCTTTGGCGGTGCCATCGAGTTTGGTCAGAATTATCCCTGAAATCCCGATTGTGTCTCGAAAATTGCTTGCCTGCGCGAGGGCATTCTGCCCGGTTCCGGCATCGAGCACCAGCAAGGTTTCCTGAGGTGCGCCTGGATCGAGCTTGCTCATGACGCGTTTAATCTTCTCCAGTTCATCCATCAGGCTTGATTGCGTATGTAATCTCCCTGCAGTATCGGCGATCAGCACATCAATTCCGCGGGCCTGCGCGGATTGTAGGGCATCAAAGATCACCGACGCGGAATCTGCGCCCTGGCCCTGGCGGATAACCGGCACGTCGAGGCGCTCACCCCAGGTCTGCAACTGCTCGACCGCCGCGGCGCGAAAAGTATCACCGGCAGCCAGCATTACCTTTAGTCCCTGGTTTTTGAATTGCCGGGCTAGCTTCCCAACCGTGGTAGTCTTGCCGGCGCCGTTGACGCCGACCATCAGTATTACGAAAGGCTTTTTGCTGGTATCGATCTCGAGCGGAATAGAGCAGGGCTCGAGAATTTCCATCATCGTATTTTTAAGCGCACCGATCAGGCTATCACCATCATCCAGTTGTTTACGTTGCAGCGATTCGGTCAGGCGCGAGGTAATTTTCTGGGTTGCCTGGATACCGACGTCAGCCAACAGCAGCTGGTCTTCCAGTTGCTCGAGCGTGTCCGCATCAATCTGTTTCTTGCCGAGCAGCAAATCGGCCAGTCCAGTCGACAGGTTTTCCCTTGTTTTCGAGAGGCGCTGGCGCAGTGACGCAAACAGGCCTGTCGGCGCTTGCGTTTCGTTTTTGTTCGCAGATTTAAATCCGAACATCATTTTTCCGGCAATCAGAATTCAGGCACAATATGCTAACAGAAAGCGATTCCATCTGTGCACCTCTGAACCGCATTTAAGTTCCAACCGGACCATGAATATGAAATCTCAAGTCAGGATTATCGGCGGCAAGTGGCGCGGGCGTAAACTCGAGGTCGTCGACGGGGCGGGTTTGCGTCCAACACCTGATCGTATCCGCGAAACCCTGTTTAACTGGCTGGATCCGATGTTAAGAGACGCTAATGTGCTCGATTGCTTCGCGGGCAGCGGTGTGCTTGGTTTTGAGGCACTTTCGCGGGGTGCCAGCCGGGTTACTGCCCTCGAGCGCCAGCAACGGGCACTGGCAAACCTGCGTGACCAGGCAGAGCGTCTGGAGACTTCCAGGTTTGAAATTATCGCGGGTGACAGCCGAAAATTAATTGGGCAATTGAGGCAAAGATTCGACATTGTCTTTATTGATCCTCCCTATGCAAAACCACAATTGCGCGCCCAGGCTTTTGAGCAGCTGGAAATCCACGATTGTTTGCAGCCCGGTGCAATAATCTATTTTGAATGGCCGCTGTCCGATCATTTTGACTTACCGTCCGCCAGCCTGCGGTGGTTGAAACAGAAAAGTGCAGGCCAGGTCAAATATGCTATAGCCGAATGGCAGGGAAGCCGTTAGAATCGGCCAATCATTCAGCCCGGCACCCGATGCTGGAACACAGAGGTAATCCATGACCGGTACTGCAATTTATCCGGGCACTTTCGATCCAGTAACCCGCGGTCATATCGATATCTGCGAGCGTGCTTTGCAAATGTTCGATCATGTCGTGATCGGGGTTGCCGACAGTCTCGCCAAGGAACCTTTCTTCAATATCGAAGAGCGCCTCGATATGCTAAGAATCGTTTTTAACGAAAATGATCAAATTTCGGTAAAACCTTTTTCGGGTCTGCTCATCGACTTTGCGCGCGATTGTGGCGCCGATGTCATTGTGCGCGGTCTGCGCGCGATTTCAGATTTTGAATACGAAGTCCAGTTGGCGGGTATGAATCGGTCCCTTGCGCCGGAAATAGAAACGGTTTTTCTGACTGCAGCGCAACGCTATGCTTTCGTGTCATCAAGCCTGGTGCGTGAAATCGCCCGCTTGAACGGGGATGTCTCGGAGTTCTTGCATCCGGAAATCCTGCGTCGATTGACTGAAAAACTGGAGGCCAGTAAGTAAAGTGTTATACAGGGGATTCAGATCGTGGCACTGATGATCACCGACGAATGCATCAATTGCGATGTGTGTGAGCCGGAGTGCCCGAATGACGCGATATCACCGGGAGAGGAATATTACGAAATTGACCCTCTGTTGTGTACCGAGTGCGTGGGGCATTTCGAAACCTCTCAGTGTGTCGAGGTCTGCCCCGTCGATTGCATTCCGTTTAACCCGGAGTACCCGGAAACGCAGGAGCAGTTACTCGAGAAATATAATCATCTGATGGGTAACGAATAAAATAGCGCCCCGTATTTGTCCAGTGATTAAGGCGGTCTCCCGGTGAATCAGTAGCCACCGACGGCACCTTCGCTGCGATTATCAAAACTCGCCTCGAGATAGTTCTTGTCGTTTAAGCGGACCGCCTTGATCCTGCCCATCCTGCCGGGTTTATACGCCACGATCTCATGCCCGCGCTGCTGCAGGCCAGTCACCAGTTCCGGTGAAAATTTAAACTCATCGATGAAAACCTTGTTCGGTAAAAACTGGTGATGCACCCTGGGGAACTGCACCGCGCGATCGATATCGAGACCGGTGACCAGCACCCGGTAAATGGTTTGAATGACGCTACTGATTATCCACGGACCGCCGGCAGCACCCAGGGTCATGACGATCTTGCCGTCTTTTTCGACCAATGTCGGGCTCATTGAACTGAGCGGTCGTTTGCCGGGCTGCACCCGGTTGCCAAAACCCTGTACCAGGCCAAATGCGTTGGGTTCGCCGGGCCGCGTCGTGAAATCGTCCATTTCATTGTTGAGGGCAATACCGTATTTTTCTGAAACCACCCCGGAACCGTAGCTGCCGTTCAGGGTTACCGTAAGACTGATCGCATTGCCATCGGCATCCAGGATCGAAAACTGGGTAGTTTCTTTGGAATCATCGGCAGGCTTGTCGACCAGCGGCTCTAATTGCACGGCCCGATTGATATCAATACTTTGCGCCATTTCACCGATATATCCGTCCGACAGTATTTTATCGAACGGGTTATCGTGATAGTCCGGATCGCCCAGCAGGGCACGTCCTCTGAATGCACGATTCAAAACTTCTGCCATTAAATGGATTTCATTAACGCTAAGCGGTGCCTGCTGTTGAATGTTAACCCTGTCGAACAGCTCAAATGCGGTCTTGATGACAGCACCACCACTGCTTGGTGGTGGCATCATGTAAACCCTGTGCCCTTTAAATTCAGTCTCCAGGGGTTTCAACCAGCGTACCTTGTAGGCTGCCAGGTCTGCCGTCGTAATCACGCCGCCCGCAGCCTGGACCGAATCGGCGACGTCCCTGGCGACGTCACCCGAGTAAAAACCATCCGGGCCCTGGTCCCGATAAAGTGTCAGGGCTTGCGCCAGCGCAGGCTGCTTCAGTATTTCACCCGGCTTGTAGTGCTGTTGCGGGGTTTTGTAAAAATGTCGAATCCCGGCGCTGTTGAATCGATCTTTTTGTTTTTCCGAGTAGCGTGATTCGGTTCCCGAGAATTCGATGCCGTCCCGGGCAAGCTCCATGGGCCTGTCGAACAGCTCCTCCCATTTTAACTTCCCGTACCTTTGATGCAGCGCCCACAATCCGGCGGCGACTCCGGGAACCCCCACGGCCGTGCCACCATTCCACGAAGCGCCCTTTTCCCGATCAACGTAAAATTCAGGCGAGGTTGCCGCCGGTGCAGATTCACGGAAATCAAGTACCTCGACGCCCTGACCCATACTCACCAGGGCAAAACCCCCGCCGCCGAGCGTGGCGTTTGACGGATTGGTGACTGCCAGCGTGAGACCAACCGCGACCGCAACATCGATGAGGTTGCCACCCTTTACCAAGATGGCTTTGCCGGCATTGACCGCATAATTCGACGGTGCGGAAATCATGATCCTGGTGCCTTCGCCGGGCACGGCCTGTGCCGAAGCGACGAACGTTATTGCAAACCCGAGAACAAGAATGCGAGGCATGATTTTGAAGAACATAAGATTTAACCTGAGTTTGCGAGAGTTCCGATGGTAAAGAAGCGACATAGGTCAATCAAGATCTCAATAGAGTCTCCAGGTTACAGGTGAGGTATCGAGGGGGTATTTTACCGTGGAATTTGTGGCCTGGTACGATTGACGATCAGGACTGGCATCCGGGACAGTAGTAACTGGAGCGTTGCCCCTGCACCACGTGCTTGACTGGGCGTGCGCAAACCTTGCACTCGCCGCGGTTGGCATAGACCTGCAGCTCATGCCTGAAATAGCCGGGCTTGCCATCCGCCTGGGTAAAGTCCTGCAGGGTGGTGCCACCATGTGCGATTGCCGCTGACAGGGTGTCGCGCACCGCGCCGACCAGTTTCTCGATCCGTAGCTTGCTGATCCTTCGCGCCGCGCGCGTGGGCCGAATACCGGCGAGAAATAATGCTTCACTCGCGTAGATATTGCCAACGCCAACGACGATGTGACTGTTCATCAACACGGTTTTTATGGCCGCATTGCGATTTCGGCAACGGTCGTAGAGGTAGTCTGCGTCGAACGCATCGCCCAGGGGTTCCGGTCCCAGTTGTCGCAACAGCCGATGCTGTAACGGGTCCCGGTGGCAGTAGAGCAGGGCACCGAAACGACGCGGATCACGGTATTTCAAGGCCTGCGCGTTGCCGAGCTGCAACTCGACATGTTCATGGTCTGCAACAGTCGAGCCGACCGGCAAGATACGCATACTGCCCGACATCCCGAGGTGCCAGATCAGGTTACCGCGGTCGAGTTCCATCAAGATGTACTTGCCGCGTCGCGATACCTCGCGTATACGCCGGCCCGCCAGGGTAGAAACCTGCGCACTGATTGGCCAGCGCAGCCGGGTTTCGCGCAGGATGACCTTTTCTATTCGTTGACCAAGCAGGTGATTGCGGATGCCACGCCGGGTGGTTTCGACTTCGGGAAGTTCAGGCATGATGACTAGATTTCGTGAAATACCCAGGCCAGCGCAATGCCGCCCGTCCAGGAACCGTTATCCGAGACCAGCGGGCTATCCTCGATTTCCGAGTTACCCAGGTCGTCATACCGCAGGAATCCGCCGAGCCAGTACTGGCCGATTCGCCGGCTGTAGGTAAATTCGGTACGATAACCGCTGAAACCAGCGTCGGCTTCGAACGCCGGCCGGGAAGGGGTGCTGTCCTCGTCGTCAACCGAGTAAAAATAGGCATGATGTTCGTCGCTGGCATACAGGGGGCCGACATTGAATCGCAATTTCCATTCGCCAAGGCGCCTTGCCGGCTTGCGCCAGGAAAGTCGAGGTTGAAATACCCAGCCAATGTTATCCAGGTCGCCATTCACCGTATAGGCATAACGAAGCGGTAAATCGATCCACCAGGCACTGCGTTGCCGACGCGAGAAGCGATAGTTCAGCGCCGGTCCGATTTCGATTATGGCATCCAGTTCATCCATACCTTCACGCTCAGGCGTGTCTTCATCTGCCGGCGGCGAGAGGTTGCCACTCAAGGTAAACAACAGGTCATCTGACTCGAAAATGACACCCTGCGCGCCCTCGTCGACACGCAGGCGCTCGCCACGGTACTTGATGTAGGGAGCCGGCAGCAAATAGCTCGACGACTCGTTTGAGCCCCGGTAGTCGGGTGCACTTAGCGCAAACAGGCCGGCGCCGAGTTCGAGACGCGGCAGCGGTTTCTGCGCGAGGGCACTGCCGACGCTCAGTACCAGAACCAGACTAACCGGAAGTCTCATCTGTGCGTAACGAAATCAGTTGGTAGTAGAGATCTGCGGGGAAGTGATATTGCAGACTGATCTGTGGATTCGCGATAACAATTTCCGGATCGATCGACATCACGAAGAAGTCGTGGTTTCGACCATCGGCAAGTCGAGTCGTGATTTTCTGCTGGGGTATTTTCTCGGCTGAGAACGGTTTCACGCGCAATGCCTGCAGGTTTTGCCAGTTGTCGACGAGCTTCGCGATTTGTTCCTGGCCGATACCTTTAGCATCAATCAATCGCCAGGTATTATTGGCGTCACGGATTATCTCGTGGCCAGGCAACTTAAGCGCACTAAGCTCGAATCTGCGTGGCAGCAGGCTTTGGTCAACGATGCCGGTCAAACCCTGCGACATGAAAGGCAAAAGCATGTCGGGCAGCAGGTAAACGGTGGAACCGACCATAGTGTAGCGCCTGGCACCGATATTATTGGTGTCTCCAAATAGCACCAGGGTTTCGTTTAATCGCAATGAAGCTTTGGGGAACTGTAACCCGAGCGTTTCCAGGTCGATCTCCTCGGCCGCTAGGCGGGAATCGGTTTTCACCGAGGTGATACCGAGCAGGCGTTCGACATCACCGTCGTTAGCGGGCCAGCGGATCGGGGATTCGAGCATCCAGCCGTCTTCTTCTCGCCTCAGTATCAGTTTTGCATCGGCAGTTTGAATTTCCATGGTTCCGATACTTTCCGGCTTGAGCGAGGTGACGCTCTGTTGCGGTTGATACCCTGTCTCGACATCGAATCGATTACCGATATAGGTGAACAGCACGATTAAAAATATCAGTATGTAGTTGATGATCCAGCGGCGTGAAAACATCAGCGCTTACGTCTCTTAAGCCAGATTCGCAGGCCACTGACCAGCAAACCAAGCGGTAATACCAGTAAAAATACCAGGGCGATTGCCAGTTGTGCGGGCTGCGATAATTCGAGGCGAGTATCGGGCGCCGGTCGCGGATTGATCGCAATCAAGTTGTCATCATGGCTTAACCAGTTCACCAGGTTGAGCCCGATCTCGAGATTGCTACCGTTGCCGAGATAACGATTCGATACAAAATCTGCATCCCCGATGATAGCGGTTCGTTGTTCGGATGGTTCGCCGTTGTCGCTCTGGAGGCTGCGCATCAGCGTCAGCCCGATATTCAAGGGTCCTGAACTCTCGTCATCGTCGTCACCTTTAAAGATTTCGCCACGCAGTTCGCCGGTTTCGTTCCAGCTGCGCTCATCGCTTTGCAGAAATACCTGTAGTTGCCAACTCTCGTCGCCGTTGAACTCCAGCGCCTGCGCCTGGGGAAACAGTGACAGGCTGCTCAAATTCTGTGTTATCGGATGGCGTGGATACTCTGTAACCAATGCGAAATCGACCCTGTTGAGCCCCATCAGCTGGCTATTGGGATCGACGATAATGCCGGGTAAAAAACTAATCCCGAACTGCTCCTCGAGTAGATAGAGCCCGTCACTCGCCTGCTCGGGATCGGCGAGCCACAGCAGGTTTCCGCCCTGTTCGATATATGTCCGCAAAATTTTAACTTCTCCGGGCAGCAGCGGTACCTTGGGACTCGCCAGAATCAACACGTCGGTATTGTCCGGGACGCTGCTGGCCTGGGTGAGGTTCAAGCTCTCGATAGTGTATCCCTTGCTCGCCAACTCCGTTGCCAGCAGACTGAAATCGTAGTTAGCCTCGCGATAGGGGTGGCGTTCGCCATGTCCCTCCAGGAATACCAGCCAACGCTCTCCCTGCCGCATCAGGCGCTGAATCGCGCTGGTCACCGTGGTTTCTGTGACCTGGGAGACCTTTTCGCTACGCCCCTGGTACTCGAGTAAAACTTCACCGGGATAACGGATATCGTGGCGGCGCAGTAAATCCGGATACAAATCCGGATTCAGGCTTTCGAAACTGATATTCGGCTGGTGCTGTTGATAGCGCTCGAACAGGGCTTCGAGTAACGGCTTGCTCTCGTTTATCGGTGAAACGAACAACGTTACCTCGAGTGGGAACTCGATGCTTTCGATGAGGCGCTGAGACTCCTGGGACAGGCTATTGCGCTGGTTTGCACTCATGTCGATTGTCATCGGGTATCGATTTGTCAGCCATGCAATGGCGACCATCAGTGCGACAAACAACAACAGGAAGACCCCTGACTGGATGCGAAACTGCAGACGCGCGCGGGCATTGACCTTCACAGCAGGCGTTCCCGATCGAGTTGACGAATCGTCAGCACCAGGAAGCCGATAATCAACAGCAGGTAGTAGGCGATATCGCTACTATCAAATACGCCTTCCAGCATCGACTGGTGGTGTTGCAGTATCGAGAGGTACGAAAGCACGGAATGCCCGTTGCTGAGTGAGGCGCTGACCCAGTCGATTATCCACAGCATCAACAGCACACCGAAGGTGCCGATCGCGGCGATGGTCTGGTTTTCGGTCAGGCTCGACAGGTACAGGCCGATCGCCGCAAATGAAGCCAGCAGTAACAGCATGCCAAGATAAATTGACAGCAGCTTGCCGCTATCCGGGCTGGTGCCAAGGTACAGAGACAGCGGCATGAGCATCAACATGCTCACCAGGACGAACACGAACAGCAACAGTCCCAGGAATTTACCGAGCACGATTTCCGTTATGCTGAGCGGTGAAGAAACCAGCAGGGTCAGGGTACGATTGCGTTTTTCTTCGGCGATTGAGCGCATCGTCAGCAACGGCATGACCATCAGCGAAATGATAGCCGCCACCTGCATTAATGGGGTTATCACCACGTCGGTCACGCCAGGTGTATTTTCGAGCTGAATGAGCTGGGGTTGTAGTACGAAAAAGTTATCCAGGTTGGTTAGAAACATGTAACCCAGGATGGTCTGGATCACGGCCAGAATGACCCAGGCCAGCGGCGACAGGAACATGGCGCCGAATTCACGTCGGGCGATGATCCAGATCATTTGACGTTGGACTCTTCGGTCAGGGTAAGCTCGATGAACAGGTCCTCGAGGGATTGCTGTTCAGGCACCAGTTCGTAAAGCCCCCATTGCTGCCGTGCCGCTGCTGTAACCAGTGCATCCGGATTAGCATCGGGCGCGATAAAAACCCGGTAGCGACCATTATCAAGTGCCTCGGCATGATCGATGCCTGCGAGCGAACTCAAAACTTCGGGATCGACGGGATTCCTCAATGCAACCTTGAATGAGCTTTCGTGCCCCTGGTTTAGTGCTTCGGTCGATGCGCTGTAGATAATTTCCCCGGCACGAATAATTTGCACCCGGTCGCAGGTGGACTGAACCTCGGACAGGATGTGGGTCGATAAAATGACGCTGTGCTGGTCTCCCAACGAGCGTATCAAGGCGCGAATCTCGCGAATCTGTATCGGGTCAAGACCGACCGTCGGTTCGTCCAGGATAATCACTGGCGGATCGTGAATGATCGCCTGTGCAATCCCGACCCGTTGTTGGTATCCCTTGGACAGATTACCGATCAGGCGCCTGCCAACATCTTCGAGGCCGCACTGCTGCTTGACCCTGTCTAACGCCGCTATTACCCGTGCCTGTGGAATCCGGTGCAGGCGTGCACAGTAGGCAAGATACTCGTCGACACTGGCATCGCGGTAAACCGGTGGATGCTCGGGTAAATAGCCAATTTGCTTCTTGGCGGCGCGCGGTGCCTCGAGGATATCGTGGCCGGCGATGCTGACTTCGCCCTCGCTGGGTGCGAGGTTGCCGCTGATGACCTGCATCGTGGTAGATTTCCCGGCACCATTCGGGCCCAGGAATCCGAGTACTTCACCGGCTTTCAGGTTAAAAGTCAGGTGGCTGATCGCGCAGTTATTCTGGTAATAGCGAGACAGGTTTTCAACCTGAACGAGTACGTCTGACATGGATTCCCTGGGGATTTCTATGGCGCTAATCATACTCTACTGGAGGCGATATGAAAGCCTGATACACAGGATTCCTGCGCCCATAAAAAAACCGGTTTGCACCGGTTTTTTAATGATTTGAGGAAGCAGTACGTCTACTTGATCTTGGCCTCTTTATATTCGACGTGCTTGCGCACCACCGGGTCGTATTTCTTGAACACCATTTTGTCGGGAGTGTTCTTTTTGTTCTTATCCGTGGTGTAGTAATGGCCGGTGCCCGCGGTCGAAACCAGTTTTATCAAATCTCTCATGATCCTACTCCTAGCACTTGATGCCGCGCTTGCGCATATCGGCGATGACCGCGTCAATGCCGTTTTTATCGATAATTCGCATGCCCTTGGCAGACAGGCGCAGCTTGACCCAGCGATTCTCGGAATCAACCCAGAACTTGTGGGTATGCAGGTTCGGCAGAAAGCGACGACGCGTCCTGTTATTCGCGTGCGACACATTGTTTCCGCTAACCGGTTTCTTGCCGGTTACTTGACAGACCCGAGACATCGTGGAACTCCGTTGGTACAAGATAAGCTTGAGGGCGCGAACTCTACCAGAAGCATATCGAGGATTCAAGCCGCTTCAGCCCTGATTATTGCTGTCTTTGAGCGATTT
>JAOTYD010000024.1 GCA_029862005.1 Gammaproteobacteria bacterium
TCTGTCGAAGGAAGAGGGTGGACGTCATACGCCATTCTTTAAAGGCTATCGTCCGCAGTTTTACTTCCGTACCACGGATGTGACGGGTGCCTGTGAATTGCCGTCGGGAGTGGAGATGGTAATGCCGGGCGACAATGTGAAGATGGAAGTGGCGCTGATTGCGCCGATTGCGATGGAAGATGGCCTGCGCTTTGCGATTCGTGAAGGCGGTCGTACCGTGGGTGCCGGTGTCGTATCCAAGATTATCGAGTAATTATTATGGCAACTAATCAAAACATTCGTATCCGCCTGAAGGCTTTCGATCACCGGTTGATTGATCGTTCCGCGGCTGAAATTGTTGAAACCGCACGGCGCACGGGTGCGCGCGTCAAGGGTCCGATCCCCTTACCGACCCGCAAAGAGCGTTTCACGATCCTGATTTCACCGCACGTGAACAAGGATGCGCGCGATCAGTACGAAATCAGGACGCATAAGCGCCTGATGGATATCGTAGATCCCACCGATAAAACCGTTGATGCGCTGATGAAGCTCGACCTGGCGGCCGGCGTCGACGTCCAAATCAAGCTCAACTGACAAATGGCCCCGTTTCTGGCATCCGCCAGATACGGGATCGTTTGTCATCCCGGAAAGTGCGTGAGCACTTACCGATACGTCGGGCCGCCGGGATCTTGTAAATCTGCCCTGTTACCTGGTTGCAACACTCAGTCGCTGGTAAAGCGAAAAACAGCCGGAAAGTCCCAAAAGGGCTTTCCGGTTTGCTTTTTGGGTTCATTTTGTAATGGATTACGGCTCGAGTCAGCAATGACGGTGCCAAAAAGGATTTAATTAATTAAATTAAAGGGTTAACTTCCATAAGTTTATCTGGTATAGTGCGCGCCCTCGCGGCTCGATACGGATTTCCCGTACCGGGCCGCGCGTATGAAAGTAGGGTAGTAAACGATACGGTGATGCAATGACGTCGGCCGCTGTAAACGGAATTACAGGCGTTTTCCAGGGCAAGCAAGTCTTTGAAAACGAAAGAAAAATATAGAAGGCTTATATTTTTCGTCATTTGAAAATTCGGGGATGAATTAATCAAATGCGACCGCTTAATTTTTTGAGGTTTTACTAATGTCTCTCGGTTTGGTAGGACGAAAAGTCGGTATGACCCGAGTTTTTTCTGGTGATGGTGCTTCGATCCCGGTAACGGTTATCGAAGTCGAGCCCAATCGGGTATCACAGATAAAAACAGTCGAAACAGATGGCTATGTTGCTGTGCAGGTCGTTACCGGTGAGCGCCGTGCCAGTCGTGTCACGAAGCCGATGGCGGGGCACTACAAGAAAGCGGGCGTGCAGGCCGGACGTGGCGCCTGGGAATTTCGCGTCGATTCAGTTGACGAAATCGAGCTTGGCTCGGAAATCAAGGTGGACCTGTTCGAACAGGGCCAGATTGTTGACGTTAGCGGCGTGTCAAAGGGCAAAGGCTTCCAGGGCGGCGTGAAGCGTCACAATTTCAGCATGCAGGACGCGACGCACGGCAACTCGATTTCACACCGGGCCAATGGTTCTATTGGGCAAAATCAAACCCCGGGACGTGTTTTCAAGGGCAAAAAGATGTCGGGTCACATGGGTGCGGAAAATACTACCACCCAGAATCTCGAAGTCGTCAGGGTGGATGCTGAGCGTAACCTGCTGTTGATCAAGGGCGCCGTACCGGGTGCCAAAAGCGGTGACGTCATCATTCGTCCTGCATCGAAACAACAATAACGCAGTTATCCAGAGCCAGGTTTTAAAGAGAATTAAACAAATGGACATCGCGATTCATAATTCGAAGAAAAAGGTATCCGTTTCTGATGCTGCCTTTGCGGCCAGCTTTAACGAAAACCTGGTTCACCAACTGGTGGTGTCGTACATGGCGTCCGCCCGTGCCGGTACCAAGGCACAGAAAACCCGTTCGCAAGTCAGGGGCGGTGGTGCCAAGCCCTGGCGGCAAAAGGGGACGGGTCGCGCGCGCGCGGGAACCATCCGCAGCCCGATCTGGCGCTCGGGGGGCGTGACGTTTGCTGCCACCCCACGCGATTACAGTAAGAAACTGAACAAGAAGATGTACCGCGTCGGCATGCGCAGCCTCGTGTCCGAGCTGGTACGCCAGGATCGCCTGATCCTGATTGACAAGCTCGGTATCACCGAGCCGAAAACCGGGCAGATGCGGGCGCGCCTGCAGGAACTGG
The DNA here is from genome assembly GCA_029862005.1 of Gammaproteobacteria bacterium. Classification (NCBI taxonomy): domain Bacteria; kingdom Pseudomonadati; phylum Pseudomonadota; class Gammaproteobacteria; species Gammaproteobacteria bacterium. The sequence goes on from JAOTYD010000024.1 coordinate 2,211, forward strand.
GTGTTGATGATGCGCTGGTGTTGACCGATGGCCTGGACTCGGCGGTTTATCTTGCCGCACGCAATATTCCCAACGTTCACGTGATGGACATCGCGATTGTTGACCCGGTCAGCCTGATCAGACAGGAAAAGGTTGTCATTGACGAAGCCGCGCTGAAGAAACTCGAGGAGCGTTTGTCATGAACCAGGAACGAATTTTTCAGATACTGAAAACACCGCACATTTCGGAAAAATCAGCCGTGCTGGGTGATAGCGCCAACCAGGCCGTGTTTCAGGTCGCCAGCGATGCAAAAAAAGCCGAAATCAAGGCTGCCGTCGAGCAACTGTTTGACGTCAAGGTAGCCAACGTGCGCACGGTGAACATGAAAGGTAAAACCAAGCGCCAGGGTCTGCGACGCGGCAAGCGCTCGGACTGGAAAAAGGCGTATGTTTCACTCGAACAGGGTCACGAGATTGACCTGGCATCCATAGGTGGTTAAGCATCATGGCGTTGATTAAAGCAAAACCTACTTCGCCCGGTCGTCGCTTCGTCGTCTCGGTCAAAACACCGGGGCTGCACAAGGGCAAACCGTTTGCCGGATTGATCGAAAAGAAATCCAAGACTGGCGGTCGCAACAATGCCGGACGGATTACGTCTCGTCACATGGGTGGTGGCCATAAACAACGTTACCGCCTGATCGACTTCAAGCGCAACAAGGACGGTATCGATGCGATTGTCGAGCGTATCGAATACGATCCCAATCGCAGTGCACACATTGCACTGCTGAAATACACGGATGGCGAACGTCGTTACATTATCGCCCCCAGGGGCATTGCCGCGGGCGCAAAGTTGCGCTCTGGCGAAGACGCGGGCATTAAAAACGGGAATTGCCTGCCCCTGCGCAGCATCCCGGTGGGATCGGTTGTGCACTGCATCGAGCTGAAGCCGGGAAAAGGGGCTCAGCTGGCACGTTCTGCGGGCACTTCAGCGCAGTTTGTCGCACGCGAAGGCGCTTATGCCACGCTGCGACTACGCTCCGGTGAAATGCGTAAAGTACTGGCCGACTGTCGTGCCGTGATCGGCGAGGTTGGTAATGGTGAACACAGCCTGCGCTCACTGGGCAAGGCGGGTGCTTCACGCTGGCGCGGTATTCGTCCAACCGTCCGTGGTGTGGCGATGAATCCGGTAGATCATCCGCACGGTGGTGGCGAGGGACGTACTTCGGGTGGTCGTCACCCGGTATCTCCCTGGGGTACGCCTGCCAAGGGATTCAAGACACGTTCGAACAAGCGCACCGACAACCTGATCCTGCGTCGTCGGAACAAGAGGTAATAGCAAATGCCACGCTCACTGAGAAAAGGCCCGTTTATCGATCAGCACCTGATGAAAAAGGTGACGGAGGCGGTTGCAACCAATAACAAGCGTCCGATCAAAACCTGGTCGCGGCGTTCCATGATTGTGCCCGAGATGGTTGGTCTAACCATCGCAATTCATAATGGGCGGCAGCATGTGCCGGTATTGATAAACGAGAATATGGTCGGTCACAAACTCGGCGAATTTTCGCTGACGCGCACCTACCGCGGCCATATCGTCGATAAGAAAGCAAAGAGATAGGTAACGGACATGGAAACCAGTGCTAAACATCGTCACGCCAAAATCTCCCCGCAGAAATGCCGCCTGGTCGCAGACCAGGTGCGCGGACTGCAGGTTGAAAAAGCGTTGACCCTGCTGACTTTCAGTAACAAGAAAGCCGCGGTTCTGGTGCGCAAGGTGCTTGAGTCGGCCATAGCAAACGCCGAGCATAACGACGGTGCCGATATCGATGAGCTTAAGGTTGCATCGATTTACGTCGACCAGGGGCCCAGCATGAAGCGCATGCGCGCACGTGCCAAGGGACGTGGCAATCGAATTTTAAAGCGTACCAGTCACATTACCGTGACGGTTGCGGACAGTTAAAGAGGCCAGCATGGGACAAAAAGTTCATCCAACGGGTTTCCGACTCGGCATTGCGACCGACTGGACCTCTAAGTGGTACGCGGACAGCTCGCAGTTTGCCGACTTTCTAGATGAAGATCTGAAGATCCGCGATTTTCTGAAAAAGAAGCTGGCACAGGCAGCGATCAGTCGTATTCAGATTTCGCGTCCGGCAAAATCGGTCGCGGTGACGATTCATACCGCACGCCCGGGTATCATCATCGGCAAGAAAGGCGAAGATATTGAAAGACTGCGTATCGAGGTGGCATCGCTGGTTTCGGCGCACCTCAACAACGTCAAAATCAATATCGAAGAAATCCGCAAGCCCGAGCTGGATGCCCAGCTGGTCGCCGAGGGTGTTGCGTCGCAACTGGAGCGTCGCGTAATGTTTCGGCGGGCAATGCGACGCTCGGTGACCAACGCGATGCGTATCGGCGCTGAAGGCATCAAGATCAATGTAGCGGGCCGTTTAAACGGTGCTGAAATTGCACGTAGCGAATGGTATCGCGAAGGTCGGGTGCCATTGCATACGCTGCGTGCAGACGTCGATTACGGTTTTGCCGAAGCCCTGACTACTTACGGCATCCTCGGTGTCAAGGTGTGGATATACAAGGGTGAAGTTTTCGATCTTGAAACCAAGGACGAGGCTGGCAAGCCCACGGCCAAGTAAGAGAACCAAGTTATGTTACAGCCTAAAAGAACAAAGTTCCGTAAGCAGTTTAAAGGTCGCAACCGTGGCCTCGCGACTTCTGGCGGTAAGGTCAGCTTTGGTGAATTTGGCCTCAAGGCCGTTGAGCGCGGCAGAATAACTGCCCGTCAGATCGAGGCGGCTCGTCGCGCAATGACGCGTCATATCAAGCGTGGCGGCAAAATCTGGATTCGGGTTTTCCCGGATGTACCGGTATCGAAGAAGCCGCTTGAAGTGCGCATGGGTAAAGGTAAGGGCAACGTCGAGTACTGGGTTTGCAAAGTCCAGCCCGGACGCATGCTCTACGAGATGGAAGGCGTCGATGAAACGATCGCTCGTGAAGCGTTCCGCCTGGCCGCCGCCAAGCTTCCGTTTAAGACGACATTTGTGTCCAGGACCGTAATGTGATGAATACTGCAGAATTGCGCGGGAAATCCGAAAAAGAGTTGCGTGAGGAGTTACTGGCGCTGCGGCGCGAGCAGTTTAATCTGCGCATGCAACAGGGCATCAACCCGGATGGTGTACGCAGCGATCGCATTACCAAGGTGCGCAAGGATATCGCGCGTGTAAAAACCATAATAAACGAAAACCGTGGTGTTAAAGAGTCATGAATGAAAAGGTGTTAAGAATTCAAACCGGTTCGGTTGTTAGCGACAAGATGGACAAATCGGCGGTGGTTATGATCGAGCGTAGGGTAAAGCACCCGATCTACGGCAAGTTCATGAAGAAATCGACCAAGTTCCATATTCATGATGAAAACAATGAATGTAGCATCGGCGATACTGTTCAGATTACCGAATGCCGGCCTATTTCCAAGACCAAGTCCTGGAAACTGGTAAAGGTCGTTGAGAAAGCAAACTAGAGCCCGCAGGTAACCAGCTATGATTCAAATGCAAACAGTTTTAAACGCCGCGGACAACAGCGGTGCGCGCAAGGTACAGTGCATCAAGGTTCTGGGTGGTTCCAAGCGCCGCTATGCAGCGATTGGCGACATCATCAAGGTCAGTATCAAGGATGCGATTCCGCGCGGCAAGGTCAAGAAAGGCGAGGTTTACAACGCGGTCGTGGTGCGTACCGCGCAGGGCGTGCGTCGTCGTGACGGTTCCGCGATCAAGTTCGACGGCAACGCGGCGGTCATCCTGAACAATAACCTGCAGCCGATCGGTACGCGTATTTTTGGCCCGGTAACCCGCGAGCTGCGCGGCGAAAAGTTCATGAAGATTATTTCGCTGGCACCCGAAGTGCTGTAGTTGGCAGGATTGAGAGTTATGCAAAAGATTAAAAAAGGCGACGAAGTAATCGTGATCGCGGGGCGCAGCAAAGGCCAGCGCGGCAATGTACTGAAGCGTGTTGATGGGAGTCGTTTGTTGGTTGAAAACGTCAACATGGTGAAGAAGCATGTCAAGGGTAATCCGCGTAGCGGCGAAACCGGGGGCATTATTGACCAGGAATCGCCGATTCAGATTTCTAACGTGATGCTTTTTAACCCGCATACCCAGAAAGGCGATCGGGTCGGTTTTAAAACCCTGGAAGACGATCGCAAGGTCCGTTACTTCAAGTCTAACGGCGAAGTCGTGGATATTTAGGATTAGATAATGACCAGATTAGAACAATATTATCGCGATAACGTCATGCAGGACCTGCAGGCCAGGTTTTCCTACAAGTCAGCGATGGAAATCCCGCGCATCAGCAAGATTACCCTTAACATGGGCGTCGGTGAAGCCTCGCAGGATAAGAAGATCATCGACAATGCGGTCGAAGACCTGACTTTGATCGCCGGCCAGAAACCGGTAGTTACCCTCGCCAGGAAAGCGATCGCGGGTTTCAAGATTCGCGAAGATATGCCCATTGGCTGCAAGGTGACGCTGCGGCGCGACAAGATGTATGAATTCCTCGATCGACTGATTAACTTTTCGATTCCGCGAATTCGTGATTTCCGTGGCCTCAGTCCAAAGGCGTTTGACGGCCAGGGAAATTATAACCTGGGGATTACCGAGCAAATCGCATTCCCCGAAATCGATTATGACAAAATTGATAAGCTGCGTGGACTTAATGTCAGCATTACCACCACCGCGCGAAACGATGATGAGGGACGCGCGCTGTTGGCGGCTTTTCAGTTTCCTTTTAGAGGTTAGACGAGTTTAGATTATGGCAAAAAATTCCATGGTACAGCGTGAATTGAAGCGCAGCCGCCTGGTGGCGAAATACGCTCAAAAGCGCAGTGAGTTGAAGGCGATTATCGTCAGCAATAACTCAACCTATGACGAAAAGATGGCTGCGGTCGAAAAGCTGCAGAAACTGCCGCGTGATTCCTCCGCGGTGCGCAGGCAAAACCGCTGTCGCATTACCGGAAGGCCCCATGGTGTTTACCGTAAATTTGGTCTGTGCCGTAACAAGATCCGTGAAGCCGCAATGCGCGGTGACATCCCGGGCCTGGTTAAGGCCAGTTGGTAAGAGGACAGAGATGAGTTTACAAGATCCGATTGCAGATATGCTGACTCGCGTGCGCAATGCGCAAAAAGCGAACAAGGTTAGTGTAAAAATGCCCGCGTCCAAGCAGAAGTCGAGAATCGCCGAAGTGCTGAAAGACGAGGGTTATATCAGTGATTACAAGGTTTCGGACGACAAACTGAAGCATTTGATTATCGAATTGAAATACTACCAGGGTAAGCCGGTAATCGAGCAAATGCGACGCATCAGTCGTCCCGGTCTGCGCATTTTTAAATCGAAGGACGACTTGCCGTCAATTAACGGTGGACTCGGGATTGCGATCATTTCAACTTCGAAAGGAGTAATGACTGATCGCCAGGCCCGTGCAGCCGGTTATGGCGGAGAAGTCATCTGTTCGGTGGTTTAGGTCAAGGACATGTCCAGAATAGCTAACAAACCAATCGAGTTGCCTAAGGGAGTTGAACTCAGCATCAATGGCAGCGAAGTATCCGCCAAGGGTCCGAAGGGAAACCTTTCGTTAATCCTGAACGATGCGGTCAATCTGACGCAGGAAGATAACCTGTTGACGTTTGCACCCAAAGACGACCGGCAGTCTTCGCTTGCGGTAACCGGAACCATGCGCTCATTGGTCAACAATATTGTCGAGGGCGTTACCAGTGGATTCGAAAAGAAACTGCTGCTGGTCGGTGTCGGCTATCGGGCCCAGGCGCAGGGAAAACAGCTCACCCTGTCGTTGGGCCTGTCGCACCCGGTTAGTTACCAGGTGCCCGAGGGAATCGAAATAGAAACCCCGGCAGCCACTGAAATTGTTGTGCGCGGTTGTGACAAGCAGCGGGTTGGCCAGGTATGTGCGGAAATTCGCGCATTCAGACCTCCCGAGCCTTACAAGGGCAAGGGTGTTAAATATGAAGACGAGCAGATCGTCCGCAAAGAAGCGAAGAAGAAGTAGGCCAGGTAATGGATAAGAAACAGTCCCGAATAAGACGTTCGCGCCGCACGCGCGCCAAGATTGCATCGCTGGGTGTAACTCGCCTGTGTGTGCATCGTACCCCGCGTCATACCTATGCACAGGTTATCTCCGGCGAGACCGGAAAAGTGATTGTTGCGGCATCGACCCTGTCGGCTGATGTCAGGAAGGCTATTAAGTACCCCGGCAATGTCGAGGCGGCAACCGCCGTAGGCAAAGTTATTGCCGAAAAAGCGAAAGCAGCCGGCATTGAATCGGTTGCGTTTGATCGTTCGGGTTTCAAGTATCACGGCAGAGTCAAGGCCCTGGCAGACTCCGCACGTGAACATGGTTTGAAGTTTTAAGCGCGCCTAATCGGGAGAATCGAATGGCAGAATCCAGAAACACACAGGCTGGCGACGACTTGATGGAAAAACTGGTCGCGGTAAATCGCGTGGCCAAAGTAGTCAAAGGCGGGCGTCAATTTGGCTTTACCGCACTGACCGTAGTTGGTGATGGCAATGGCAAAGTTGGATTTGGATATGGCAAAGCGCGTGAAGTACCGCTGGCAATCCAGAAAGCGATGGAGAAGGCGCGTGCAAACCTGACGACGGTTGCGATTACCAACGGCACCTTGCAGTATCCGCTGAATGCGCGCCATGGTGCCGCCAAGGTTTACATGCAACCTGCCTCGGAAGGTACCGGTGTAATCGCCGGGGGTGCAATGCGTGCGGTTTTCGAAGCCGTGGGCGTACACAATGTGCTGGCCAAGTGCAATGGTTCGCGCAACCCGATTAACCTGGTTCGCGCGACGATCAGTGGCTTGAGAAATATGAAGTCACCCGATGATATTGCCGCCAAACGCGGTAAAACCGTCGAAGAAATTACAGGTTAAGGCGATGGCTGACGAAAGCAAAACAGTAAAAAAAGCCGCCAAGAAGACGTCGGTGAAGAAAGCTGCGACCAAAAAGGCCGCAGTCAAGAAGGTTGCTGCAAAGAAATCCTCGCCGAAGGCTGAAACTGCGGTTGTTGCAAAGAAAGCGGCGTCGAAGGCAGCGCCCAAAAAAACAGCTGCACCAAAAGCAGATTCCGCTGTCAAAAAACTGAGTGTGACGCTGGTGCGCAGCAAGAATGGCCGGCTGGCTTCGCACAAGGCCTGCGTGGCGGGCCTGGGATTGCGTCGCATGCACCAGACCGTGCAGGTGATCGATACCCCGGAGAACCGCGGGATGATTAATCGCGTCCAGTATATGCTTAACGTCGAGGAAGCGTGATGTACCTGAATAGTTTAAAACCTGCCAAGGGATCTACCAAAGTATCCAAGCGTGCCGGCCGGGGAATCGGATCGGGTCTCGGCAAGACTGCCGGACGCGGTCACAAAGGCCAGAAATCACGTTCCGGCGGCGGTGTGCGAGCAGGATTCGAAGGTGGGCAAATGCCGTTACAAATGCGTTTGCCGAAGTTTGGATTTACCGCGCGTAAATCCCGCTTCTCGGCCGAGGTACGCCTCGGCGAAATCGAAACCTCGGGTCTCGAGGATATCAGCCTGAAGGCACTGATCGACGCCAACCTGGTGCCGATACAAACCCGTCAGGCCAAGATTTTCCTGTCGGGAGAACTGAAGCGCAAGGTTAGCGTCGACAACAGCGTTGCGGTCACCCGTGGCGCGCGTGCAGCGATCGAAGCAGCCGGTGGCAAGGTAGCGTAGCATCATGGCCGGCCCTTCCGCACAACAGTTAGCCAGTAGCCTCTCGGGAGGCTCCCTGAGCGAATTGCGCAAGCGCATCTTTTTTGTGATTGCGGCGCTGATCATATTCCGCATCGGCACTTTCATTCCGGTTCCGGGAATCGATATTACCGTCATGCGGGAGATTTTTGAGCAGCAGCGTACCGGTATTCTGGGTATGTTTAACATGTTCTCCGGTGGCGCACTGGAACGCATGTCGATATTCGCGCTCGGCGTTATGCCGTATATCTCAGCATCGATTATCATGCAACTGTTGACGGTCGCGGTACCGACCCTGGAACAGTTGAAAAAAGAAGGTGAATCCGGTCGTCGCAAGATTACGCAATATACGCGTTACGGCACGGTCGCACTGGCAACTTTCCAGTCGATCGGGATCTCGATCGCGTTGTCCGGGCAAAGCGGTGGTGGCGGTGCCGCACTGGTGGTAAACCCCGGCCCGTCCTTCATTTTTACCGCGGCGGTTACGCTGGTCACCGGCACCATGTTCTTAATGTGGCTCGGTGAACAGATTACCGAACGCGGTGTCGGTAACGGTATTTCAATCATTATCTTTGCTGGAATCGTCGCTGGATTGCCATCAGCCATCGGCGGCACCTTTGAACTGGTGCGTACCGGCGAACTGAATTCACTGGTCATCCTGGCGCTGTTTGCCGGTGCCCTGGCAGTAACTTATTTCGTAGTTTTCGTCGAGCGCGGGCAGCGTCGAATTACGGTTAACTATGCCAAGCGCCAACAAGGGCGCAAGATGTATGCGGCGCAAAGCAGTCACTTGCCGTTGAAGCTGAACATGGCCGGTGTCATACCGCCAATCTTCGCTTCCAGCATTATTCTCTTCCCGGCTACGCTGGGAAGCTGGTTCGGCCAGGCCGAAGGTATGCGCTGGTTGCAGGATATTTCGGCGACCTTGTCGCCCGGTCAACCCCTGTACGTGATGTTTTATGCGGCCGCGATCATCTTCTTTTGTTTTTTCTATACCGCGCTGGTGTTCAATTCGAAAGATACCGCGGAAAATCTGAAGAAGTCCGGTGCTTTTATTCCGGGAATTCGGCCCGGGAACCAGACAGCGAATTATATCGACGGCGTGATGTCGCGCCTGACTCTGGTGGGCGCGATGTACATTACCGCGGTCTGTTTACTACCGGAATTTTTAATACTGTTCTGGAATGTACCCTTCTACTTTGGGGGTACTTCGTTGTTGATCATCGTTGTCGTGGTGATGGATTTCATGTCTCAGGTGCAGGCGCACCTGATGAGTCATCAATATGACGGATTGATGAAGAAATCGAATTTTAAAGGGTATGGCGGCGCCGGCGTAGTGCGCTAGTTCCCGGGATTAAGGTAAGGCCATGAAGGTAAGAGCTTCTGTTAAGAAAATGTGTAAAAACTGCAAGGTGATTCGACGCAACGGTGCGGTGCGGGTAATTTGCACGGACCCGCGTCACAAGCAGCGCCAGGGTTAAGATTACGCATGGTTGATTTATTCACTGAATTATTGAATTTCGGGCAACCGGCAGATAGAATCTGCGCCCATTTTGGCCTAACGGCTTAGGAGATAGTTTTTTTATGGCTCGTATTGCAGGCGTAAATATACCGGATCACAAGCATACCGTGATTGCATTGCAATCAATCTTCGGCATTGGCGCCACGCGCTCTGCCCATATCTGCAGTGCGACCGGTATCGACCCACAAACCAAGGTGCGTGAGTTGAACGAAGAACAGCTCGAACAGATTCGTACCAGTGTAGAAAGCTACACTACCGAGGGCGATCTGCGGCGCGAGATTTCGATGAACATCAAGCGTCTGATGGATCTGGGCACCAATCGCGGTATTCGCCATCGCCGTGGTTTGCCGGTGCGCGGTCAGCGCACCAAGACTAACGCGCGCACCCGTAAGGGACCGCGTCGTCCACTGAAGCGATAAACAGGTAAGATAATGGTTGAACAATCACGTACAAAGAAGAAAACCAAGCGCGTCGTTTCCGACGGCGTTGCCCATATCCATGCGACCTTTAATAACACTATCGTGACCATTAGCGATCGCCAGGGCAATGCGTTGACCTGGGCGACTGCAGGTGGTTCGGGATTTCGTGGTTCGCGCAAGTCGACCCCGTTCGCCGCCCAGGTTGCGGCAGAACGTGCAGGCCAGGCGGCACAGGAAATGGGCATGAAAAACCTTGAAGTCATGGTCAAGGGGCCGGGGCCGGGGCGTGATTCTGCGGTTCGCGCGCTGAACGGAATCGGTTTCAAGATCACACGCATTGATGACGTTACGCCAATTCCGCACAACGGTTGTCGTCCCCCGAAAAAACGTCGCGTATAGGCAGGATTTCTAATGGCAAAATATATTGGACCAAAATGTAAGCTGATGCGCCGTGAAGGTGCGGATCTGAGTTTGAAATCATCGCGTCGCGCGGTTGATACCAAGTGCAAGATTGACAATCCTCCCGGCATGCATGGCGCGGGTACGCGTAAGCCTAGACAGTCGGATTACGGTCTGCAATTGCGCGAAAAGCAAAAGCTGCGTCGTATCTATGGCATTCTCGAGCGTCAGTTTCGTAACTACTACAAGGAAGCCTCTCGATTAAAGGGCTCTACCGGTGAAAACCTGCTGCAGTTGCTGGAGGCACGGCTTGACAACGTGGTCTATCGAATGGGTTTTGGTTCAACCCGTGCGGAGGCCCGACAGCTGGTGAATCACAAGTCGATCATGGTCAACGGTAAAATCGTTAATGTGCCATCATATGTTGTTACGGCCTCCGATGTAGTGAGTGTGCGCGAAAAATCACGCAAGCAGGCGCGTATTGCCGAGGCGCTGGCGCTGGCTGAACAGATTGGTTTTCCGGATTGGGTTGAGGTTAACCAGAACAAGTTTGAAGGGACCTTCAAGGCGCTGCCAGAACGCAGCGAATTGCCGCCTGATATCAACGAGCAACTCGTCGTCGAACTTTATTCCAAATAATTAGCGGGTTATTTATGTCTAAATTGTACTCTGATTTACTGAAGCCGAAGCATGTTAAAGTCGAACAGCAAGAAACTTACCATGCCAAGGTTTCCATCGAGCCGCTGGAACGCGGTTTTGGTCATACCCTGGGCAATGCGCTGAGGCGTATCCTGCTGTCATCGGTACGTGGTTGCGCCATCGTTGACTGCCGTATCGAGGGTGTGCTGCACGAATACACAACGATTGATGGCGTACAGGAAGACGTGATCGATATCCTGCTCAACCTGAAAGGCGTGGGCATCATCATGCATGCCAGGGACGAGGCCACCTTGACCATCTCAAAGAAGGGTCCAGGCGTTGTCACCGCGGGTGATATCCAGCTGGACCACGATATCGAAATCGTCGATCCGGATTACGTGATTGCGACCCTGACCAAGGGTGTCAAGCTGGAAATGTCGCTGCATGTCATGAAGGGACGCGGATACCAGCCGGCGAATACGCGCCAGACCTCTGAAGAAGACGTGGCACTGGGCCACCTACAGCTCGACGCGTCTTTCTCACCGGTCCGCAAGATCGCTTACAGCGTCGAAGCGGCGCGCGTTGAGCAGCGCACCGACCTGGACAAACTGATTATTGACATCGAAACCAATGGCACGATTGATCCCGAGGAGGCGATTCGTGTTGCCGGTAGTATTCTCAAGGACCAGCTTTCGGTGTTCGTCAATCTCGAGGGGTCGGACGAAGAAGTCGAACTTGAACCGGAATCGCATATCGATCCGATTCTGCTTCGCCCGGTAGACGACCTGGAACTGACAGTGCGCTCGGCAAACTGCCTGAAAGCGGAGAATATTTACTACATCGGCGATTTGATTCAACGCACCGAGGTCGAACTGCTGAAAACCCCGAACCTGGGTAAAAAGTCGCTGACAGAAATCAAGGACGTGTTGGCGTCGTATAGTCTGTCACTGGGTATGCGTCTTGAAAACTGGCCGCCCGCCAGTATCGGAAACGACAACAAGTTGGCAAGTTAAGAGGTCTAGACGATGCGTCATCGTAATAGTGGGCGTCAGCTCAATCGAAACAGTTCTCATCGCAAGGCGATGTTTAAAAATATGGCTGCTTCCCTGTTCGATCACGAAGTGATCCGTACTACCGTGCCCAAGGCAAAAGAATTGCGCCGTGTTGTCGAGCCCCTGATTACGCTCGCCAAGGAAGACAGCGTCGCCAATCGACGGGTGGCGTTCAGCCGCCTGCGGGACAAGTCTGCAGTGGGCAAGTTGTTTGCCGATCTCGGTCCTCGCTACAAGGAGCGACCCGGCGGTTACATGCGCATTCTGAAATGTGGTTATCGCCCGGGCGACAAGGCGCCTATGGCCTATGTCGAGCTCGTGGATCGTCCGAATGCTGATTATGACGACGAGTAAAAGTTCTGCTGATATCAAGAAAGCCGGCTTCAAGCCGGCTTTTTTGTTTCCGATGCAGATTTAGGACTGTATAAGAAAGCCGGGGCGGATCAGGCGGCCAGGTCCGTAACCCGACGTCCTGGTATATTGCGCCGGTTCTGTCCAAGATCGGGCAGGAGTTCGTCCAGTTTTCCCAGGTCTATCCGGCGATCCCTGCCGTTGCGTCGGTCATCGAAGAAAATATAGTGACAACGACAGTTTTCTTCGGTGCAATTATCGAGCGGCAGGTTCGGTGCTTCCTGCGACAGGTAAATATTGCCCGTCAGGTTCGCGACGCGATCGCAGGCAATCAGTCCGGGACGAATTTTAACCGCGCGCCATTTGGTTTCTTCGAGCCTCTTCCGGCGCTGGCCTGATTTTCCGATTCCCTGGAACCGCTGCACCGTTTCGCCGTATCTGTAGGGTTTAAAAATGAGCATAATGATTGCGCCGAGCGTACAGAGTATGACGATTGCTAATATTATTGTGCTCATGTCACAGGCGAAAACGATCCGGGCAACGCGTTAATTCTACCGATTTAGAGATTTTTAGCGAATTCGGGTCGAACCATGGCCAGTAAAAAGCCAGCAAATAGCTGGCTTCTGGTGTTTCCATGGCTTTTTAGAGTCGGATTAATGCCAGGATTTCATCACGGCGCTGTTCCATCAGTGCGTAATCGCCACGCGCCTCGACGTTCATGCGCAGCAGCGGTTCGGTATTGGAGGCCCTCAGGTTAAAGCGCCAGGCGCCGAAATCCATGCCGATACCGTCAGTCCTGTCAATCTGGTGAGGCAGGTCGGCATAATGCGCCTCGATCCTTTGGATGACGGCAGCGGGGTCGGTAACCTCGGAATTGATTTCGCCGCTGGTTGGGAAGCGCTCGATGCGCTCGTCCACCATTGCCGCGAATGACCTGTTCTGGGTCGAAATCATTTCGCTGAGCAGCAACCACGGGATCATGCCGCTGTCACAATAACCAAAGTTACGGAAGTAGTGATGAGCGCTCATTTCGCCGCCGTAAATACCGTTCACGGTGCGCATCGTTTCCTTCATGAACGAATGTCCGGATTTGCTTTGTATGGCTTCGCCACCGTTTTGCGAAACCAGTTCGATCGTATTCCAGGTCAAGCGGGGATCGTACACGATCCGTTCCCCCGGATTCTGCTGTAACAGCTGAACGCCGAGCAGGCCAACGATATAATAACCCTCGACAAAACGCCCGTTGTGGTCGAACAGGAAGCAGCGATCAAAGTCGCCATCCCAGGCGACCCCGAGATCAGCACCGTGCTGCCTGATCGCGTCAATTGTTGCGCCGCGCCCTTCGGGCAGCAGCGGATTGGGGACGCCATTGGGAAAAGTGCCGTCGGGATCGTGCTGGACTTTAATGAACTCGAAGGGCAGGTGTTGCTCGAGCAGGTCGATGACCGGGCCTGCCATTCCATTACCCGGGTTGCAGATAATTTTAAGCGGCTTGAGATTATCGAGATTGCCGATATATCCCAGCAGGTGCTCGATATAGTCGCTGGACAGGTCGGTTGGGATAATGCTGCCCTGGCGCGTTGTTTCACTGAAGGATTCTTGCTCTGCAATTCGGCGGATATCCGCGAGCCCGCTGTCGGCGCTTAAGGGTTTGGCCGATTCACGCACGAACTTGAAGCCGTTGTAGTCAACCGGATTGTGGCTCGCGGTGATCATGATGCCACCGTCAAGTTCAAGGTGGAAAGCAGCAAAGTAAACCTGCTCGGTGCCACAGAGGCCGAGATCGAGGACGTCGACACCACTGTCGGTAAGCCCGCGGGATAGCGCATCGAATAATTCTTCACTGGTCAGACGTACGTCCCGTCCAACCGCGACTCGTTGCGGCTGGATGAATTCCGCGTAGGCGCGCCCGACGCGATAAGCGATATCGGTATCCAGCTCGTCCGGCACCTTGCCGCGAGCATCGTAGGCCTTGAAGCAGCCAATTGTCCGTGTCATGCCGATTCCTTTTGCGAATCAATGCTGGTCAGGATCGATTTCAGGTATTGCCCGGTATAGGAACGATCCACCATCGCGACCTGCTCGGGTGAGCCGGCGGCAATGATTTCACCACCCTTGTCGCCGCCTTCGGGCCCGAGATCGATAATCCAGTCCGCGGTCTTGATAACGTGCAGGTTGTGTTCAATCACGACGATGGTATTGCCGTGGTCACGCAGGCGATGCAAAACGCCGAGCAGCTGCTCGACATCGTGAAAGTGCAGTCCCGTGGTCGGTTCGTCCAGTATGTAGAGCGTTCTGCCGGTATCGCGCTTGGAAAGCTCGCGCGAAAGCTTGATGCGCTGCGCTTCACCGCCGGAGAGTGTGGTCGCATTCTGGCCCAGCGTGATATAGCTCAGGCCCACATCCATCAGCGTATCGAGCTTGCGCTTGATTACCGGGATGGCGCTGAAAAACGTGGTTGCTTCCTCGACCGTCATCTCCAGCACCTGGTGAATCGATTTGCCCTTGTAGTTGATGTCCAGGGTTTCCCGGTTGTAGCGCTTGCCCTTGCAGATATCGCAGGTGACATAGACGTCAGGCAGGAAATGCATCTCCACCTTGGTGACGCCGTCACCCTGGCAGGCCTCGCAACGTCCACCCTTGACGTTAAAGCTGAAGCGGCCGGGTTTATAGCCACGCGAGCGCGCTTCCTGGGTGCCGGCGAAGAGTTCGCGAATCGGGGTAAACAGCCCGGTGTAGGTCGCCGGGTTGGAGCGCGGAGTACGTCCGATCGGGCTTTGATTGATATCGATGACCTTGTCGAACTGATCAAAACCGCTAAAGCTCTCGTAACTGCCGGCGCTGAAGTTACTGCCGTAAATCTCGATTGCGGCGAGTTTGTAGAGGGTTTCGTTAATCAGGGTCGACTTGCCGGAGCCCGATACCCCGGTGACACAGGTGAACAGGCCGATCGGCAGTTCGAGCGAGACTGATTTCAGATTGTTACTGGTGGCCCCGTTGATGTGGATGAACTTGTTCTTTTTGGCGGTGGTTCGCTTGTGCGGAACTTCGATACTGCGTGCGCCAGAAAGATACTGGCCGGTAATCGAATGCTCGTAGCCGGCGATTTCATTCGCGTTGCCGGTCGCGACAATCTCGCCCCCATGCACGCCCGCGCCGGGGCCGATGTCGACAATGAAGTCGGCCGCCTGTATCGCTTCTTCGTCGTGTTCGACCACGATTACCGTGTTACCGAGGTCACGCAGGAAGGTCAGCGTTTTCAGCAGCCGTTCGTTGTCGCGTTGATGCAAGCCGATCGAGGGCTCGTCGAGGATATACATAACGCCGACCAGGCCGGCGCCAATCTGGCTGGCCAGCCGAATGCGCTGCGCCTCTCCGCCGGAAAGGGTTTCCGCACTGCGGCTCAGGGAGAGGTAGTCGAGCCCGACATTTACCAGGAAGCTCAAACGCTCGCGGATTTCCTTGGTGATCTTGCCCGCAATCTCGCCTTTTTTGCCCGTTAACTCGAGCTTATTGAAAAACCGGAGCGCGTCTTCAATCGGCAGTTGCGTAATGCTGGCAAGGTTGCGATCGGCAACAAACACGTGGCGCGCGGCCAGGTTAAGCCGTTCGCCAGCGCAGGTCTGGCAAGGCTGGTTTGACATGAACTTCGCCAGTTCTTCCCGCACCACGCTCGACTCGGTATCCCGGTAGCGACGCTTGAGGTTGGGTAAAATGCCTTCAAAAGGGTGTTTTTGCACCCGCTGATCGCCGCGTTCATTGCGATAGCTGAACTTCACGTCTTCGGGCGAACCGTTCAGAATCACGTCCTGTATGCGCGGTTCGAGCTGGCCGAACGGCATTTCCACGTCGAAGTCAAAATGTGCCGACAGCGATTGCAGCATCTGGAAGTAATAGCCGTTGCGACGATCCCAACCGCGAATCGCACCGCCTGCGAGACTCAGCTCGGGGGATTTGACCACCAGTTTGGGATCGAAAAACTGCATCGTACCGATACCGTCGCATTCGGGGCAGGCGCCGACCGGGCTGTTAAACGAAAACAGGCGCGGTTCCAGTTCGCTGATCGAGTAGCCGCACTCGGGACAGGCAAAGTTGGCGGAAAATCGCATTTCCTCGAAATCTGAATCGCGATCGATACTGGCGATCTTGACCACGCCATCGGACAGATGCAGCGCCGTTTCCAGTGATTCCGCGAGGCGCAGCTTGAGGTCAGGACGAACCTTGAAGCGGTCCACCACGACATCGATGTTGTGCTTTTTGCGCAGCTCCAGTTTAGGTGGGTCGTCGAGTTCAACCAGCTCGCCATTGACCCTCGCACGAAGGAATCCCTGCTTCTGCAGGCTGTCGAACAGCTGTACGTGTTCACCCTTGCGATTGCTGACCACCGGTGCCAACAGCATCATTCGATTATCTTCGGGCAGCGCCAGGATCTGATCGACCATCTGGCTGACGGTGCTGGCCTCGAGCGGTAAATCATGGGTGGGGCAACGCGGCGTGCCAACGCGGGCATAGAGCAGGCGCAGGTAGTCGTAGATTTCGGTAATCGTGCCCACGGTAGAGCGTGGATTGTGCGAGGTTGTCTTTTGTTCGATCGAAATCGCAGGTGACAGGCCCTCGATGTGATCGATATCGGGTTTTTCCATGACCGACAGGAACTGGCGCGCGTAGGTCGACAGTGATTCGACGTAGCGTCTTTGTCCCTCGGCGAATATCGTGTCGAAGGCGAGCGAAGACTTTCCCGAGCCCGACAGACCGGTAATCACGATCAGCTTGTCACGCGGCAACGTGAGGTCGATATTCTTGAGATTATGGGTGCGAGCACCGCGAATTGTGATTGATTCCATTGCCAACGATCAGTGGGGCCAAACCCAATATTATAACCACTTGGGATTAATATTTCGCGCGTTACCCAGAATTAGTTTCCCGCGGTTCCCATGATGGGGCCGAATCGTTAGAATCGCGCCTTTCCCCTGCACCAGGCGTAATCGGGCTGATGCTAGAAACTGAAAAAAGAGCCGCCTTTTCTCTTGCGCTGGTATACGCGTTGCGCATGCTCGGCCTGTTCATGATACTGCCGGTGTTCAGCCTGCATGCCCATGAATACAGCGGTGCTACGCCGGTGCTGATTGGTTTGGCAATCGGTATCTATGGGCTCACACAGGGATTATTCCAGCTGCCGTTCGGCTTCCTGTCGGATCGATTCGGTCGTAAGGCTGTCATCGTAACCGGTTTACTGATTTTCTGCGCCGGCAGCATGCTGGCTGCCGAAGCCGATACCATTACACAGATCATCGCGGGTCGTGCGCTGCAGGGCCTGGGTGCGATCGCCGCCGCGGTGATGGCGCTCGCGGCCGACCTGACGCGCGAAGAAGTCCGCATCCGGATCATGGCGATTATCGGCATGTCGATCGGGGCAAGTTTCATGATATCGATGGTTATCGGCCCGGTGATCGCGGCCGAGTTTGGCCTGCGCCTGCTGTTCTGGATGACGGCCGGGCTCGCAATACTGGGTATCCTGGTCGTTGTATTCGTCACCCCGAAGCCACCTGCCCAGAGTTTTCACCGTGATGCCCAGTTATCGATTCAGGATGTCGGTCAAATTATCGGCGATACCGAATTGCTTAAACTTGGATTTGGCGTTTTCGTGTTGCACCTGGTACTGGCGGCCACATTCGTCGTATTTCCACTGGTATTGCAGCAAAGCCTGTTGATCGAGGAAAGTTTGCACTGGCGAACTTATCTGCCGGTATTTGCGTTGTCGTTGGTTTTACTGCTGCCAATGGTTATTGTTGCCGAGAAATTCAGAAAGTCCCATACCGTGTTCCTGGTCGCGGTGTCGATGCTGGTGCTGGCCGAAGTGGGGCTGTCTTTGCTCGATGGCTATGCCACGGCATTTGTGATGCTGGTGCTGTTTTTCGGTGCGTTCAATTTTCTCGAGGCGATACTGCCGGCGACCGTAACTCGAATCGCGCCGGCCGACATGAAAGGTACGGCAATGGGGCTGTTTTCCAGTGCTCAGTTTCTCGGCGCGTTTGCCGGCGGTTTACTCGGGGGGATTTTGCTGGCCGCGGGAGACTACGACACCACGTTTGCATGGCTTGCGGCCATTCTGTGCGGCTGGTTTCTGGTGGCCCTGACGATGAAAACGCCGCAATACCTGCAATCAAAGATCGTCTCGCTGAAGGCGCTCGGCCCGGACGAAATCAGTCGATTTGTCGAACGGGCGTCCAGCATCGAGGGCGTACGCGAGGTATCGGTCTACGAGATCGACCGCGTGGCCTACCTCAAGGTCGACAAGGGCTTTGATGACAGCCAGCTACAGGCGCTAGTCACCAATTGAAGCCTTCCTCGTAAAAACGGGCAATCTTTTAATCGGATCTCTTCCCGTCATC
Organism: Gammaproteobacteria bacterium; assembly: GCA_029862005.1. Taxonomy (NCBI): domain Bacteria; kingdom Pseudomonadati; phylum Pseudomonadota; class Gammaproteobacteria; species Gammaproteobacteria bacterium. The sequence goes on from JAOTYD010000024.1 coordinate 20,749, forward strand.
CCGCGGGATGACATTTGAAGTTTCATAAAAAAATAGTTGCAATTTAAAACTGAATACGTATTCTGTGTCCTACAGACTGACAGTCTGTAGGGGGCCTGGAGGATCCAGGCTAAGGAAAACGTTCAAATGGAACTGAATAGTTACAAGGAGTAACCATGAAAACCATCACTACACTCGCAGCGCTTGCTGCACTCGTCATCTCATCTGTCACTTCGGCCGCTCCGGTCAATATCAATACTGCCAGTGCCTCGGAAATTGCCGAAGCCCTGAACGGTGTTGGATTGAGCAAGGCGCAGGCCATCGTCGACTATCGCACGGCCTACGGGATGTTCAACCGTCCCGATGAAATCGTGTTTGTGCGCGGTATCGGTGAAGCGACTTATGAAGACAACAAGGACGATATTCTCGTCAAGTAACTAGCATGCAGGGATGAATGTTCGGCAGGGACGCCGATTCTGAATGCAAAACTCAAATCATTGCAGGGAGCAAAAACATGGGCAGGGGCATCAACAAGGCCGTCATCGTCGGCACGCTGGGAAAAGACCCGGAAATCAGGTACGCGGCGAACGGTAATGCCGTGGTTAATATCAGCGTTGCGACCAACGAGTCCTGGAAGGACCGTGAAACCGGTGAAACGCAGGAGCGTACCGAGTGGCATCGCATCGTTATCTTCGGCAGACTCGGCGAGATCGCGTCACAGTATTTAAAAAAGGGCTCGCAAGCCTATTTCGAAGGCAGACTCAAAACCAACAAGTGGCAGGACCAAAGCGGTAACTATCGATACACCACCGAGATCATTGCCAACGAAATGGAAATGCTGGGCCGGCGTGTCGATGCCGGGCAGGGGGTTTAAGCGAAATTCCAACTCGCATATTACGTGGGGTGCAAGTAAAATACGCGGTTTCGTAGCGGACTCATTACTTTACTATCGGAGCGTGGTATGGCCAGAGGTGTAAACAAAGCAATTATCGTCGGAACATTGGGTCAGGATCCCGAGATCAGGTATACCGCAAACGGCAGCGCCGTGGCCAATATCAGCGTTGCGACCAACGAGTCCTGGAAAGACAAGGCTACCGGTGAAGCCCAGGAGCGCACCGAGTGGCACCGTATTGTGATGTTCGGCAAACTCGCCGAAATTGCCCAGCAGTATTTAAAGAAGGGCTCCCAGGCGTACTTTGAAGGGCGCATCCAGACACGCAAATGGCAGGACCAGAGTGGTAATGACCGCTACAGCACCGAAATTGTCGCCAACGAAATGCAGATGCTGGGCGGTCGCGCCGGCGCAGGCGGTGGTGCACCGATGGAATCTGGCGGCCAATCTCAGTCCAGGCCGGCACCAGCGGAAACCGCACCGATGGATGACGGTTTCGACGATATCCCTTTCTAGAGGTTAGGTTTTCCAATGTTACCTGTCATCCCTCGACCAGGGAATGCCATCCCACACATCGGGAATGTCATCCTGCGGCTTGACCGCGGGATCCATCATTAGCGAAGTTAATCCCGATTGGCCTGTTACGACGTATTCAACGGCGATGCCGACGGTATCTGCGCACTGCAGCAGCTCAGGCTGAAATCCCCGCGCGAAGCAACCCTGGTCAGCGGTCTGAAGCGTGATATCAGCCTGCTGCTGCAGGTCGACGCCGTGTCCGGCGATGAAATCACCGTGCTCGATGTGTCGCTCGATAAAAACCGCGATGCACTGGTTGACCTGCTCGCCAGGGGTGTGAAGGTATTCTATGCCGATCACCACTTTGCGGGCGACATTCCCGACAGCAATTTACTCGATTGTCATATCGACGTTGCCGCGGACACCTGTACCAGCTTGATCATAAATAAACTGCTGGGTAACGCGCAGGCGAGATGGGCGGTGGTTGGTGCATACGGCGATAATTTCGATCAAGCGGCCCACGAGCTTGGCGCCTCGCTCGGTTTAAGCGAGGACGATCAGGCAGAATTTCAGCAACTGGGGATCTGCCTTAACTACAACGGCTACGGATTTGAACTTGAGGATCTGCTGTTTCATCCGGTGGATCTTTTTGGGCTTGTGCATCCGTTCGCCGATCCGGCTGATTTTATCGCCGACGAACCGGCCTATGGCGACCTGTTGGCCCAGTACCAAGATGACATGTCGCGCGCACAGAATGCGTACGCGGAGTCCGAATCACCTTCAGGGGCCATTTACCTGTTGCCGAACGAGGGCTGGGCGCGGCGCATTGTCGGGGTCATGGGTAACCAGCTGGCAAAACAGTATCCCGAACGCGCGCATGCGCTGCTGGTCGATATGGGTGACGGACATCACAGAGTTAGCGTGCGAGCTCCCTATAATCGCAAGGATGGCGCCGATGAGCTGTGTCGGCAGTTTCCATCGGGCGGTGGACGCAAGGCGGCGGCAGGGATCAATGCCCTGGCAGAGGACTTATTGGCACAGTTTATCGACAGGTTTAATTCACAGTTTGGTGATGCGGCATGATTGAGCATGAGAAAAGCAGCAACGTGGTCTGGCACAACGCGACCGTAACCCGGGATCGTCGTGAATCCTTGAACGGGCACCGCGGTGGCCTGTTCTGGTTTACCGGATTGTCGGGAGCGGGCAAGTCCACCCTGGCGCACTCGGTCGAGGAAATGCTCTACCAGAAGGGGTACCGCACTTTTGTGCTCGACGGCGATAACGTGCGCCACGGACTGTGCGCCGACCTTGCGTTTTCGGATGATGATCGCAAAGAGAATATTCGCCGCATCGGGCACATGTCGATGCTGTATGTAGAGGCCGGGATAATCGTGTTGACCGCCTTTATTTCGCCGTTCCGGGCTGACCGGGATAATGTGCGTAAGATTGGTGGCTCCGATTTCCACGAAATTTACTGCAAATGCAGTCTCGAAGTGTGCGAGGATCGCGACGTCAAGGGGCTTTACAAACGCGCCCGGGCCGGGGAGATTCCCGATTTTACCGGCATCAGTTCACCGTATGAAGAACCCGAGTTTGCGAACCTGACGATCGATACCGAGGCTCATCTCGAGGCATGTACTAACCAGGTTTTTGACTATATTTCGGAGTCGGTAAAGGTATGAGTTTGTTAGACAGGAAAGTTGCAGTTGTGGGCCTGGGTTACGTCGGTTTGCCGTTAGCCGCGCTTTGCGCAAAAAAAGGCTACCCGGTGGTGGGTCTCGATGCTAATCAGGAAACTGTGGCGTCGCTTGAAAAAGGAAAATGTCATATCAGGGATGACGCGGTCGAGACATTGTTGGCAGATGCGTTAGCCTCAAATAATTTTCAGGCCACCAGTGATACTGAATCAATTGCCGATTGCAGTATTTACCTGATCTGCGTGCCGACACCCGTTGACGCGAACAATGAACCGGACTTAAGGCCTCTCGAGAGCGCCTGCCGTACTGTCGCTCCCCATCTTGCCAGGAATGATCTCGTTGTCGTCGAATCAACCGTTTTTCCCGGCACTTGTGAACAGGTGGTCGCGCCCTTGCTCGAAGATATCTCGGGTTTGAATACGGAGGATGGCTTATACCTGGCGCATTGCCCGGAGCGGGTGAATCCCGGTGATGCTTTCTGGACATCAGAAAATATTCCGCGCGTTGTCGGCGCGAGCTCCGCTGCCGGCGTTGATCTGGCAGCGGAGTTTTACGCTTCGATACTGGGCGGAACGATTCTGGATGTCAGGGAAGTCAAAAAGAGTCTGGGTCCCAAGTTCAGTGAAACCCCCGCCGGACTTCATGTCGCTCAGGTACCCCTGGGGAGCGTTACCAAGATGCGCTCGATTCGAGATGCCGAAGCAGTCAAGGCGATGGAGAATACGGTACGCGATGTCAACATAGCCTTCGTCAATGAGTTAGCCAAGATCAGTGATGTACTCGAGCTCGATGTTGTCGATATTATCGACGGTATGGCCACCAAACCTTTTGGCAAGGGTCCGTTTTATCCGGGCGTCGGTGTCGGTGGGCATTGTATTGCCGTTGACCCCGAATGGTTGAAGGCGGCATCTAGAAAGGCAGGATATATGCCTGAAATGATCCAGCTGGCACGCATGACCAATAACGGTATGCCTGCCTATACAGTGTCGGTACTTCAGGATTTGCTGAATGAGAAAGGTTACCCGATAAAGGGAACCCGAATCGCAGTGCTTGGTGTTGCCTACAAACGCAATGTCGACGACCCGCGGGAATCACCTTTTTACAAGTTGCGGGAAATTCTGCAAAAGAAGGGCGCAATACTGAACATTTTTGACAGTTGGGTTACTAGCGAGAATACCGTGCAGTCGCTCGACGATTGCATCGATCAGGCTAAGGCAATTGTTATTGTTACCGAACATTCGGAAGTAATAGAGAAATTGACCAATTTAGATTTTTCCAAAGTTAGTGCAGAAATCATTGTTGATGGCAGAAATTGCCTCGATGGTGAGGAGATTAAGAGTCAAAATGTACTTTATCGGGGAATCGGGCGCTGACGCTTGGCGTTAGCTGGTAAAAACGAGTAAGTCGAAGGGTAGTTATGAATAAAAAAGCCTTAATCACCGGGGTGACTGGGCAGGATGGCGCCTATCTGGCAGAGCTGTTACTTGACAAGGGTTATGAAGTTCATGGAATGAAAAGACGCAGTTCAATGTTTAATACGGCGCGTATTGATCATTTATTTCATGATATTCATGAGAAAGGGAAACCGTTTTATTTGCATCACGGCGATATGACGGACTCTTCAAGTCTTACGCATATCATTCAAAAAGTCAGGCCGGATGAGATTTACAATTTGGCGGCACAGAGCCATGTAGCCGTTTCGTTTGAAGAACCCGAATATACTGCTAATTCCGATGCGCTCGGGACTCTTAGGATATTGGAAGCAATTCGGATATTAGGACTAGAACAAGAAACGAAATTCTACCAGGCGTCTACCTCCGAACTATATGGCCTGGTACAAGAGACCCCTCAGAAAGAAACCACAGCTTTTTATCCTCGCAGTCCATATGGAGTTGCTAAGCTTTATTCATACTGGATTACGGTTAATTACCGTGAAGCCTATGGTATGTATGCATGCAATGGCATTCTTTTTAATCATGAGTCCCCAATAAGGGGAGAAACCTTCGTCACCCGAAAAATTACTCGCGCATTGGCACGTATAAAGCTAGGTCTGCAGGAATGTCTTTACCTCGGAAACCTTGATGCTAAACGAGACTGGGGGCATGCCAGAGATTACGTAGAAGTGCAGTGGCTTATGCTGCAACAGGATGAGCCGGATGATTTCGTTATCGCGACCGGGAAACAGTTCAGCGTTCGTGACTTTGTTAATGCTGCGGCCGAAGAATTGAGTATCAGCATAACTTGGAAAGGCGAGGGTGCGGAAGAACAGGGTTTCGATGCAGATGGCAAATGTATTGTTGCCGTCGATCCGCGTTACTTTCGGCCAACCGAGGTGGATAGTTTGCTCGGTGACGCCAGTAAGGCCAGGGAAAAACTGGGGTGGGTACCGAAGACAACCTTCGCGGAGCTTGTTGCCGAAATGGTTCGTGATGACTTCAAAGCTGCCGAGCGTGACGAGCTGGTAAAAGATCACGGATATAAAGCACTGAATTGTTTCGAATGACCTCGCAGAACTCGAAAATATTCGTAGCTGGTCACAACGGCATGGTGGGTTCAGCAATTGTCCGTGTACTTCAGGCAGGAGGGAACTCAGAGATTGTTACGCGAACCCGTGAAGACCTTGATTTAACCAATCAGAAAGATGTACGATCATTTTTCGAAGCCGAACGCCCGCAACAAGTCTATCTTGCAGCCGCCAAGGTGGGTGGGATTCATGCAAACAATACCTTTCCGGCTGAATTTATTTACAATAATTTGATAATAGAGGCCATTGTGATCCACGAAGCCTGGCAAGCAGGTGTGCAAAAGTTTCTGTTCCTGGGATCCAGTTGCATCTATCCGAGACTCGCTCCCCAACCGATGCCCGAGGAAGCCCTGCTTACGGGGCCACTGGAGTCTACTAACGAACCTTATGCTATAGCAAAGATCGCCGGGATCAAACTATGCGAATCCTATAACCGGCAATATGGCACCGATTACCGCAGTGTGATGCCAACAAACTTGTACGGTCGTGGTGATAATTATCACCCAGAAAATAGCCATGTCATTCCGGCGCTTATCAGGCGTTTCCATGAAGCGAAGATAACAAATAAGGACAAGGTCATTATCTGGGGTACGGGTTCGCCTAGAAGAGAATTTCTTCATGTGGATGATATGGCAGAGGCTAGTGTACATGTAATGGAGTTGGAGAAAACGAAATACGACACCCACACCAGCCCGATGCAGAGTCATATCAATGTAGGTTCAGGCGAGGACGTTACTATCAGGGAATTGGCCGAAATAATCGGCGGGATTATCGGATACACCGGCAGGATCGAGTTTGATTCAAGTCAACCCGACGGAGCACCGCGGAAATTACTGCAAAGCGAACGTATTTCTTTGCTAGGGTGGACCCCCCGGATTTCACTGCTAGAAGGGCTTAAGTCGACTTATCTCAGTTTTCTATCCGAAATCAAGCAACCAGAAACGACAGGTGAAAACTAATGAAGGTAGTTATTCTCGCTGGCGGGCTTGGGACAAGAATTTCTGAGGAATCTCACCTCAAGCCCAAGCCAATGATTGAAGTCGGGGGAAAGCCGATCTTGTGGCACATAATGAAAAGTTATTCTCACTTTGGGATTAATGAATTTGTAATTTGCCTAGGCTATAAGGGTTATGTGATAAAGGAATATTTTGCCAATTACTTTCTACATATGTCGGATGTGACATTCGACATGCAGCATAACAGTATGGAGGTACATCAGAGAAATGTTGAACCCTGGCGAATTACACTTGTAGATACCGGTGAAAACACTCTTACAGGAGGTCGCCTAAAGAGAGTGGGAGAATACATAGGTACAGAATCATTCTGTTTTACCTATGGAGATGGTTTATCAGATATTGATATAGGTGCACTGATCCAGTTTCATAAAAATCATGGAAGCAAAGCGACTGTGACTGCAATCCAACCTCCGGGTCGATATGGTGCTCTAAATTTGGATGGATCTGTTGTCTCCAGTTTCCAGGAAAAACCCGCTGGTGATGGTGCCTGGATAAACGGTGGTTTTTTTGTGCTCGAACCATCTGTCTTAAGGTTAATTGAAGGGGACCAGACCAGTTGGGAAGCCACGCCGCTAATGAAGTTGGCTTCCGAGGGGGAGCTTCAAGCTTACCAACATAAGGGATTTTGGCATGCTATGGATACCTTGCGTGATAAGAATCATCTAGAAGATCTCTGGATTACGAACAATGCCCCTTGGAAGGTTTGGGTTTGATCCAATTTGGTAATATTTACCGCGATTGTCGCGTACTTATTACGGGCCATACCGGATTCAAGGGGAGCTGGCTCACGCTCTGGTTGAATGAAATTGGAGCAAAGGTTGCCGGTATTTCCCTAGATCCTGATACACAGCCTAATCACTGGGACCTGTTGAACCTGAGTATTAATGACCAACGTCTGGATATTCGTGATGCTGAAATAGTAAGAGATAGCGTTGCAAAATTCCAACCTGAAATAGTGTTTCACCTAGCTGCTCAGCCGCTGGTCCGGCGAGCTTACCGCGATCCGATAGAAAATTGGTCCACTAATATCATGGGTACAGCGCATGTGCTCGATGCCTGTCGGCAGGTCAAAGGTGTAAGAGCAATCGTCGCCATTACTACAGATAAAGTTTACGTTAATCGTGAGTGGCCATGGGGTTATCGAGAAAATGATCGCTTGGGTGGTCACGATCCCTATAGTGCTTCCAAAGCAGCCTGTGAGCTACTGATCGATAGTTATCGGTGCGCATATTTCGATCACGAGAATGCGCCGCTTTTAGCATCGGCGCGTGCTGGAAATGTAATTGGTGGTGGAGATTGGGCGGAAGATCGATTGATCCCCGACTTGGTCAGAGCTATAGATCAAATGGAATCTTTAGTTATCCGTTCGCTAAGCGCCACCCGGCCATGGCAGCATGTTCTCGAGTGCCTGGCTGGTTATTTGTTACTGGGCCAACGGCTACTTGAGAAAAGAGAGGAGTTCGCAGAGGCCTGGAATTTCGGCCCTGGCCCTGAGGCCAATTGCACTGTTGCGAAAGTACTCTCGCTATTGCAAACACACTGGCCGGATTTAGCCTGGGAACAAACGCAGGAGCTACAACCTCATGAGGCCAACCTTCTATATCTGGATCATGCCAAGGCAAAAGAGAAACTGAACTGGAATCCTGTTTGGAGCCTTGAAAAGGCGGTTCAGCTAACCGCAGATTGGTATTGTCAATACCGGGATAGGGGTACTATTCTATCGGGTGATCATTTGGCAACCTATCTTAGTGATGCCTGCACGTCAGGTGTTTCTTGGATTCAACGATGAAGGTAATTAAGACGCCTATTCAGGGATTGATGGTTGTAGAATCTGAGTTGCATTCGGATCGCCGAGGCGAATTTGCTCGATTCTATTGCAAGGACGAGCTTCAGGAATGGATCGGTTCATACAATATCCTCCAAATTAATCACTCGCATACACATGCTGTAGGTGCAATCCGAGGCTTGCATTATCAGAATCCACCCTACACTGAAATTAAGTTTGTGCGTTGTCTTAAAGGTAGAGTGTGGGATGTCGCTGTGGATCTACGGGCGGGCTCCCCCACCCAGTTGCAATGGCATGCCGAGGAACTATCAGAGGCCAATTTGCGCATGATGGTGATTCCGCAAGGCTTTGCTCATGGCTTTCAGGTGTTGGAGTCAGACAGTGAGCTTCTCTACCTTCACACAGCATTTTTTACCCCAGATGCTGAAGGGGGCATCGCACATGACGATCCACAGTTGGCAATTACCTGGCCTTTGCCGGTTACTGAAATGTCAGATCGAGATCAACAGCTTTCGCCAATTTCACCTAGTTTTCCCGGGATTGACACATGAAATGCCGGCATTGCGATTCGCTATTAGAACACACGTTTCTTGATCTTGGTTTTGCGCCACCATCGAATGCATACTTATGCAATGGAGATCTCAACAAGCCTGAATTGTACTATCCACTCAGACTTAAAGTATGTACCCAGTGCTGGTTGGTGCAAACAGAAGACTGCGCTCAAGCAGATGAGCTGTTTTCACCAGACTACGCATACTTTTCTTCAACCTCAGCAGGATGGCTGGCCCATGCAAGACGTTATACCGATGCTATAACAAAACGTCTTGGCCTCAATGAGGACAGCTTCGTTGTTGAAGTTGCCTCGAATGACGGCTATTTGCTTAAAAATTTCGTTGCCGCAGGAATTCCTTGTCTAGGTATTGAACCAACCGCTAGTACTGCCACTGCTGCTGAGGCATTACACATTCCTGTGCTGCGCGAATTTTTTGGCGAATCCCTAAGTAACCAGCTAGCCAAAGAAGAGAAAAAGGCTGATCTGATTGTGGGCAACAATGTCTACGCCCATGTGCCAGATATCAACGACTTTACTCGTGGGCTGAAAGCTGCGTTGAAATCGAATGGGACTATTACGCTGGAATTTCCACACCTGATGAGACTAATCGAGTACAACCAGTTTGATACCGTTTATCACGAGCACTTTTCCTATCTCTCGCTACATACGGTCAGCCGCATCTTTGAGCAAGCAGGCTTGCGGATTTTTGACGTAGAGGAGCTACCTACTCACGGAGGGAGCCTGCGGGTTTTTGGGTGTCATCATAATGACCCACGAGGGCCAACCGAATCAGTCAATAGTATTTTTACGGAAGAAACGACTCGTGGCTTGCAGGCGCTTGCCACATATCAGTCTCTCCAGGCTCGTGCCGACCAGGTTAAGGATGAAATGCTGACCTTTCTGCTGGCACAAAAGCGTGCAGGGAAATACGTAATGGCCTATGGCGCAGCTGCCAAGGGCAATACACTACTCAATTACGCGGGCGTCAAGCCTGATCTTCTGCCGATGGTGTGCGATGCTGCACCAGCCAAGCAGGGGAAGTTTATGCCGGGTAGTCATATCCCGATAGTTAACCCAGAGATGCTACACGAAGTGAAGCCGGATATTATGCTTGTACTTCCATGGAACATTGCAGAAGAAGTAGCCAACCAGCATTCTTATATTAGAGAATGGGGTGGACAGTTTGTCATTTCGGTGCCCAAGATGAAAATTTTTTAGGAGGTTTTGTGACCCGTATTCATTACACCAAACCTTCCATAACGGAACTTGAAGTAGGGTATGCTACTGATGCCGCCCGAAACGGGTGGGGAGAATGCTGCTACGAATATATCAATCGCTTTGAAGAGGCCTTTAAAGAACATTTGGGCGTGAAATACGCAATTGCTACATCCAGCTGCACCGGTGCATTGCATATGGGAATGGCCGCACTGGGTATTAAACATGGCGATGAAGTCATTCTTGCCGATACCAATTGGATTGCTACTGCTGCCCCCATCGTGCATCTGGGCGCTAAACCGATATTCGTTGATATCCTTCCCGATAGCTGGTGTATTGATCCCGATCAGGCCGAAGCGGCTATCACATCCAGAACAAAGGCCATTATTGCTGTGCATCTGTATGGCAACTTGTGTGATATGGGACGCCTGTTTGCGATCGGAGAAAAGCACGGGATTCCAGTAATTGAGGATGCGGCGGAGGCTCTTGGTTCTGTGTACCACGGCCAACGAGCTGGCAGCATGGGTGAGTTCGGAAGTTTTTCATTTCACGGATCTAAGACACTTACTACCGGTGAGGGTGGCATGTTTGTGACCAACAATACCGATTTATATGAAACCGTTTTAACACTATCCAATCATGGTCGCGCTAGAAAGCAGAGCAAACAATTCTGGCCTGACATGGTGGGCTTCAAGTATAAAATGTCCAATATTCAGGCAGCGATTGGCTGTGCGCAGATGGAACGTATAGAAGAACTATTTAGTAAGAAAAGAGAAATACTGAAATACTATAAAAACAAGCTCGAGTTATTATCAGGGATAACAATGAATCCCGAACCGTTGGGTACTGTAAATGGGGCCTGGATGCCTACTGCCGTGTTTGACACAGAGACTGGCGTTACAATAAAGATACTTCAACAAATGTTTGTTGCCGAGGAGATCGATGCACGGGTGTTTTTTCACCCCCTCTCAAGCCTACCAATGTTCAAGGAAAGATTTCGAAATACCATTGCGTACGATATCTCTGAGCGCGCTATTAATCTTCCAAGCTACCACGAAATTGCTATCGATCAGCAAGATCGGGTAATAACCGTAGTTCGTGGGGCTTGTAATGACTGACACGAATCGTTTCGTCATCTGGGGGAGCGCTGGCCACGCTAAAGTACTCGCCAATCTCATCTCCCTTAATCATGGGCACGTAATGGAGCTGTTTGACAACAATCCAGCTGCAACATCTGTTTTGATAGATGTACCTCTGCATATTGGCGTCGAAGGTTTTTCCTTTTGGTGTGAAAATGAATGGGATCATCAAGAGGTTTTTGGACTTGCGGCCATCGGCGGTGCTAGAGGGCTTGATAGGCTCGAGATACATCAATTATTTCGTGAGCAAGGTATCCGTGTCGAACCAATAGTGCATCCTTCTGCATCCGTATGCGAAACTGCCGCACTTGGTGCGGGGACACAAGTATTGTCACAAGCGCTTGTATCGTCCGATGCCCGTATCGGAGAAGGTTGCATCATTAATCATCGTGCAGCCGCAGATCATGAGTGTCAAATAGGTGACGGTGTTCATCTTGCACCGGGAGCGACTCTATGCGGTTGTGTACAGGTGGGTAACAACGTATTAATTGGTGCTGGTGCGGTCGTTTTACCTCGAGTTACGATCGGTGATAATACTGTGGTGGGAGCTGGAGCAATAGTAACACGAGATCTTCCTGCAAATGTTGTGGTCGTGGGGAACCCGGCGCGGCTTTTCAGCAAGTAAGATGCAATACCGTTAACGATGTACAGTTTAATAAAATGAAGAGGGACAGAATGTCGATTTACGAACAATTTAGACGCGAGTGTATCGAGGAAACGGCTAAACAGGGTAGTGATGAAGAGCTCGCGCGGTTGTCGCTTGAGTGGACTGAGTCGGCCAACGCAGGTAAGTATTCTTACCATTTTGAGTGGCTCTCCCGCCCAATCATTCAATATCCCCAGGACATGGTTGCGATGCAGGAGCTTATCTGGCGTATCAAGCCGGATCTAATCATCGAGACCGGTATAGCACACGGAGGATCCTTAATATTAAGTGCTTCCATTTTAGCATTGCAGGACTATGCTGACGCGGTGGAATCAGGACGCCAGCTCGATCCTAGGGCTAGCCGCCGGAGAGTGCTGGGTATTGATATAGATATACGAACACATAATCGGACGGCCATTGAGACTCATCCTATGGCGCACATGATTGATATGATTCAGGGCTCCAGTATCGAACCTGAAGTTATCGCGCAAGTTCAAGAATTTGCTAATGGGTATAAAAACATCCTCGTTTGTCTTGATTCCAATCATACTCATGACCATGCACTAGCTGAATTGGAGGCATATGCCCCCCTTACGAGCAAGGGCAGCTACTGTGTAGTATTCGACACCATCATCGAAGACTTGCCTGCCGAAATTTTTCCAGACCGCCCATGGGGTCCAGGTGATAATCCGAAAACAGCAGTATGGGAATACCTGAAAACTCATCCCGAGTTCGAGATCGATAAGCAAATCGATAACAAACTGTTGATCAGTGTTGCTCCGGATGGATATCTAAAGCGAGTAAGATAAGCGTAAGTCAAGCGAATCTATAATGTCTTTAAGAAAAAATGTCCTCGCCAACTATCTTGGGCATTGTTGGCGTGCCATTATGTCGCTCGCATTCGTACCACTATACATCAAGTATCTTGGCATTGAAGCCTACGGGCTAATCGGTATCTTTGTGATGCTGCAAGCTTGGTTAAGTTTGCTTGATATGGGTATGAAACCTGCCTTGGGACGTGAAATGGCACGATTTACAGGGGGTGACCACGATGCGCAGTCGATCTGGGACTTATTACGTAGTATTGAGATCATCGCTATTGGTATGGCGTTGCTTATTGGGCTTGGTTTCTGGGTTGCGTCTGACTGGTTGGCAGCTGACTGGGTGCAGATAGACAAAATACCGATAGCTGTGGTGGCTGATTCGTTTGAATTAATGGGGATAGTAATAGCATTCCGATTTATTGAAAATATTTACACTAACAGTATTGCTGGATTACAACGTCAGGTGTTGCAGAATGTGGTGGTCATTTTTATGGAAGCATTCCGAGGGATAGGGGCCGTAGCAGTCCTGGTTTGGGTTGAGCCCACGATTCGCGCATTTTTTATCTGGCAGGGGTTAATATCATTGGTAACAGCAACCATTTTTATGATGGTTGTCTATCGCATACTACCCAAGCCGGCAAATTTCGCGCGATTCTCTCTGTCAGCGTTAGGCGAAATTTGGCGTTTTGCAGCAGGTATGCTTAGTATTACTTTGTTGGCTCTTCTGTTAACGCAGATTGACAAAATATTACTCTCACGCCTGTTGTCATTAAAAGTTTTTGGGTATTACGCATTTGCGAGTTTAGTAGCAGGTGGTCTGTATATTATGGTAATTCCTATTAGTGCCGCCTTTTACCCACGTTTTACGGAGTTATTGACTCGAAAGGATGATCAGGCTTTGGTTAGGACCTACCACCTCGGCGCACAACTGGTGACCGTGCTGATGGGTTCAGCAACAGTGATGCTAATTGTATTTGCAGACCATTTATTGCTACTTTGGACGGCTGATCCTGTGCTGACAGAACAGGTAGCCCCTATCATGACCATTTTGGCAGTAGGAACCTTTCTCAACGGTCTTATGTGGATACCCTACCAGTTACAACTCGCCCATGGCTGGACATCGCTATCCATTCGAATAAATTTCGTGGCAGTTGTATTTATTGTTCCTGCTCTTATCTGGGTAGTACCCATATTTGGAAGTATAGGTGCAGCATGGGTATGGGTGAGTCTAAATACTTTTTATGTATTTATCGGCGTTCATTTTATGTATCGGAAAATTTTAACGAACGAAAAAAGGCACTGGTACATACAGGATCTTCTTGTCCCTATTCTCGCTGCACTTGTAGGAGCATTGATCGTTGATTGGTTAATACCTCTTCCCATAACTCCTCTTGCACAGATAGGCCATTTGATACTAACCGCATTGTTAATACTAATGATTGCTATCACTGCCGCACAACAGAGTCGTGAAAAGCTAATAGCCTATGTGCGATATTTCTTTACTAAATAAAAGTCGATATTAATATGAGTCCAGCACCACTCGTTAGCATTGGTATGCCAGTCTATAACGGTGAAAAGTTTATTTTTGAAGCTATTGACGCATTATTAGCTCAATCATTTTCCAACTTTGAACTTATTATTTCAGACAATGCCTCCACAGATAGAACTGAGGAGATATGTCGAGATTATAGTTCAAAGGATGAAAGAATCCGTTTCATACGACAATCTAATAACATTGGTGGACAAGCTAATTTCAAGTATGTATTGGACGAAGCTAAAGCAGATTGTTTTATGTGGGCCGCCGCGGACGATAGCTCAAAACCAGAATTTATTGAACGGCTCTATTGTACTCTCGTATCGAATCCAGAACTTGTTTTGGTTATGTCAGACGTGATTAACATTTCTGAAGATGGACTTATGCTTGGAGTGAGCGAGCTGGAGAATATAAGAATCGGAGACGTAAAGGATCATTGGGAAAAATTAAGATGGAGATTTTTTGATAATCCGACAACAAATATCTATTTTTGTATTTACGGATTGTTTAGAACGAATATCTTAAGATCGGTTCAAATGAATTACAAAGGAATGGTAACTCATCTAGCTGGATCAGAAATTCCGTTCCTTGCACAAATTGCACTAAAAGGAAAAGTAGCTTCAATCCCTGAATCTTTGAAGATTTATAGAAAACATGACAATTCAGTTTATCATACTGAGGGGAATAGGATGCTCATTCTTGATAGAGTTAAAAACAATATGAATATATGTTCATGTTTACTTCATATAACTGCGGAATCAAATCTTGATTTATTTGATAAGGTATATGTGATTACGAAGACTTTCTTATCAACGATCAAATGGGTAATCCGGCATTTGGTGGGGCAGTTATTGCGTAAGACCATATTAAAATCATGACCCATGCCAGTAAAAAGCACAATCGCAATCGATACCCAACGTATTTGAAGCCAGCCTGGTGGTAGGCTCTATGTAAATTGTTAATCCCGGAATGTAGCAGCGATTCCTGAACGTATTCACTTGCGTGAATAAATATTTCTGGCTAAAAGCACTAAAGATAATAGGTTTCAGGGGAAGACATGTGTAAGGTGGCAATAAATCTAGTTCGAAATTGTTTTCACCGGCTGGGTCTCGATGTTCATCGTTTAAGCGTTAACAGCAATGCTATTCTCCAAACCCTGAAAGGACTCGAGTATTTCAAGATCGATACAGTTCTGGATATCGGGGCGAATATGGGGCAATTTGCCATAGAGCTTCGATCAATGGGTTATGATGGCAGAATAGCAAGTTTTGAACCCCTGCCGATGCACACCAAAAATTGCTGGCAAGTGCGGCAAAAGACGAGTTATGGCAAGTGCATCAGCAGGGCGCGACCGGTGAATATGACGGCGAGATCGAAATTAACGTTTCCGCTAATTTGGTTTCCTCGTCAGTCCCTACAATACTCGAAGCCCACTCAAACGCCGCCAAGAATTCGGCCTACGAGGATAGAACAAAGGTGCCCGTTTGGTGCCTCGATAGTGTGGAAAATCAGTATCAGTATTTGGGCGCAAGTGAAAATTTCTTCTTAAAGATCGATACACAAGGATATGAATGGCAGGTTCTCGATGGTGCGCCCGAGACTATTGCGTAGGCAAAAGGAGTTCTGTGTGAATTGTCATTGGTGTCACTTTACGAAGGACAACGGATGCGGATGGAAATGATTGAGCAATTAAGCCATGATGGATTTACACTATGGTCTATTCAACGGGGCTTCACCGACTCAGAAAATGGCCAGACACTGCAAATCGACGCAATTTTTTACCAAGATAGCTCATTTAGCTAAACGAGGGAGACTCCCGGAATGTCATGCAGGACGCGTAAAATTGATGGTGGGCATCTAAATGCGAAGTAATGGTCTCGTATTAGAAATTATATGTTAAGAAAAACTTTAGATTTTTTTGGAATTGTCTTAATTGTATCAATGTTTTCTGGATGGGCAGTCCCTATTAATGCGGCTGGATCGACAATTCGCTTGTATGATTTATTTATTTTAACGTCGGTATTTATTTTCCCTTTGCTTGCTTACCGTGAAAAATTTTCAAAATTGACGATGTTTTTTTATCTTGCTCTGTTTTTACTTTATATGAAAACATGTTTGATTCTGCTGTACCAATCAGTTCCTATCATCGTTGTTTTAAGGTACTGCGAAATTTTTTTATGTTTCTTGATTTTGCCAACGTTTATTAATTTTATGCGGCCAGTTAGTATTTCTCGTGCTATATGGATTGCCGCAGCTCTTAATTCTATTTGGGTTGGTATTCAGGTTTTCTCTGGGGTCAATCTCGGGCTATATGGCTTGAGTTCATTTGGTCATTATGGGGCGGCGTTCAGTTCAGGCGCAGTTTTTGCCTGTCTATTTGTCTGTTTAGTGAGCTTATTTCCTGTCAACCCAGTCTCTAGAATAGTTTGTGTTCTTATATTGCTTGGGTTAATAATCGGAGTGCTTGGAGTAGGGAGCAGGACTGCTGTGCTTGCAGTCATGGTTTTTGCTTTTTTCAGTTTCAAAATTGACCTTAATTCGCAGAATAGATGGAAAGTAATTTGGGTGGTGTCACTTATTTTTACACCTCTAATTGTATATTTTTTGTATTCTTTTACTGGAACGACGGGTACTAACGATATTGTCTCGAGGTTTTCCAATTTTTCTGAGTCAATTTCAGTCAGGTTTTTTGATCGAGAGTATCCGCTTAGTGTTTTGGATGCGCTTTTTGGTAGCCCTGAAAAAAAACATTTTACGGGCTATATCGGTATTGGCTTTAATATAGACTCTGTTTGGTTCGGGGCGTTGCTAAATTATGGTTTATTATTTTTTATTTTGGTGCTCGCCCCATTCTCTATTTTAGCCTTTAGGCAAAAAATGGCCTCTTATTATTTTATGCTGGTTGTCATGTCATCCGGAATCGATGTGCTGTCTACATTGCAAGTCATAGGTGTGTTGATTATTACTTATGTCCTGATGGTCAAGTTTAATGCCGGAACACGATTAACTGTTGATTTGGTAGGTTATAGGTAGGAATGTTATATGGAGCAACACAATATTTTATTGGCATCGGAGTGACCGTACCCTTTAAAGTGAGCCATATCTGATTTGGGAAATTAATCATATCAGGCAACTTGCTTTATGAACATCGCAGGTGGAATTCGATCCAGTGAACGATGCTAGAATTGGAAAAGTGTCTTTATGAAAATTGTACAAATATTGAGGATGATGCTGTGGAAGACAGGATTCGATGTTGTAAAATTCAAGCCCACTTCTCATCCGATAGCAAGAAGAAAAATGTTTTTTAAGTTGTATGACATAGATTTAGTTCTTGATGTTGGAGCAAACACAGGGCAATTCGCTGAACAGGCCCGGCATTTTCTGGATTATAATAAGAAAATTATTTCTTTCGAACCGATGAGTAATTCCTTTGATGATCTTCAAGAGAAGGCTACATCTGACCCTCTTTGGGAGCCTTTTCAAATTGCGTTGGGGGACGAAAACGGCTCGCAGGTTATTAATATCGCCGGGAACTCATACAGTAGTTCCTTGTTAGACATGTTGGAGACCCACTTAAATTCCGCGCCAGAATCAAGGTATATAGGAACGGAAGAAATCGAAGTGAAAACACTGGACTCAATATTCTCTGATTTGTGCGTCGATGAAAGTAATATCTTTCTAAAGATTGATACGCAAGGTTTTGAAAGTAAGGTTTTAAAAGGTGCCGAAAATAGTCTCAATAAAATCCATACGATTCAGATTGAAATGTCATTAGTGCCGCTATACAAAGATGAAATGGTCTTTGATGATATGTGTCTATTACTTCGAGAAAAAGGGTATACGTTAGTGGCATTGGAACCAGGTTTCGGAGACGCCGCGTCAGGTCAACTTTTGCAAGTCGATGGCATATTCCACAGATTTTAGTTTCGCTGAATTTTCAATCAGTACATTTCGAGATGTCTTTATCGGTTTTAAATCTCCTGATTTGAAAGTGAGAAGATATCGCTTATATGCGAAAAGGCAACGGTATTGCGTTCACCAAATTGATTCTTGATGACTAGATGGTATCGAGGTTATGTCAAAACCTATTTCTATTGTCACCGTTGTTTTTAACGATCAAATTGGGCTTAGAAAAACTTTAGATAGTATTTCTAACCAAACGAGCGAAGATTATGAGCTTGTGATCATAGACGGAGGGTCGACCGATGGTACCCTAGATGTGGTTAAAGAGTACGGCGAGTTGGTCTCATGTGTGACTTCAGAGGCCGACGATGGCATCTATGATGCAATGAACAAAGGATTGGATCAAAGTACTGGTGAGTGGGTCATCTTCATGAATGCGGGTGATGAATTTCATTCTGAAAATACTCTTTCTTTAGCGCTGAAAGAAATGAATGATCCTGACACGACTTATTTTGGGAGGGCCCAAATCGTAGCGGATAGTCGAAATTCTTGGTTGTATCCTAGTGCAAATATATCAACTTCCAATATTGATAAGTGGCTCCGACATAAATTACCGAATCACCAAGCCATTTTTTTCCCAAGGTCCTTTTATTCGAAAAATCGTTATGATCTTAAATTTATTGTATCTTCAGATTCCGATTATAAGATTAGAGCACTAGGTGGTGACTACTGCTACATGGATTTGACGATTTCTAACTTCTATCTTGGAGGGGTATCCTCAGAATACAAGTTTTCAAACCTATATCAACAATTTAAAGATCGGGTGATGCGTAAAAGTGGAAAAGGTGGGGTGTGGTATGCCCTAACAGGATTGATAAGCTCTATTGCTAAACTAATTATATATAGAATATATGGTAGTCAAGCCCCATTTGTCGTTGAAAAACTAAAAAGGTTAATTCGTTAATCTAACCTGCTTGTAGGTGAAATTGTAAAATGAAGACATATAGAAATAACCTTGCTCGCGCTGATAACTGTAACATCTCGAAGGATAGCTAACATTATTATTAATGTGATTATCCAATGGTGTGCATTGATGTTTATACGCCCTCAATGCACGATTAAGGAGCTTACAAATGAGGTCGCAACAGAAATGGTCAATTGCTGAGTAGTTTATATGGGGCGTTTCCGCATTTGGGTTTACGCAGGATTAGCGAAAAATTTAAAATAATATAAGGAAATCTCTAGATGAAAGCACGCTTGTTAAAGTATTTCAAAAAATATCTGACGATAGTTGGAGCGAGAATGCCTGTTTATGGTTTGTTTGCATCTCAGATGATCGTTAATTATATGAAGCTTGGTCGATGGTATATTGATAATAATTTCGAATTGCCCAGTCGATCAGTAGATCGAGATGCGGTTTTCCAAAGAGTTGTAGATATTATTGGAGGTGATGAGGTTCTCTACTTGGAGTTTGGTGTTCATAAGGGAGCAAGTATGAAGTTTTGGTCTGCTGCTCTAACTAACAAAAATACAAATTTGATTGGCTTCGATAGTTTTGAAGGGCTGCCAGAAGCATGGGGGGATGACGCTAACTATCAAAAAGGCGCATTAGACGTCGGTGGAAAGTTGCCCGATATTAATGATGTTCGAGTTAAGTTTCAGAAAGGTTGGTTTGAAGAGACGTTACCGGTTTTCGAATTTCCCGAATATGAAACTCTAATCATTATGCTTGATGCAGACCTTTATTCATCTACAAAATATGTGTTAGTCACACTTAACTCCAGAATTACGACAGGGACCTACATATTTTTTGATGACATGAATCGTCCGGAACACGAACCAAAGGCTTTTCATGAATATATAATAGAAACCGGCAAGTCATTTGAACTGATCGCCACCGATTACGCCCTTAATAGATCATTCTTTAGGTGTAAGTGATTCTGGGTTATATAGTAAGTAAAAAAGTATTTTTGGAGTTTGAGAGAGCGTACATGCGCATTGGATAAATAGATAGCAAATAGATTCGCATTTTGCCTCGATATTTCTGATACTAGTGACCTTCTACCCGAAAAGGATACCAACCTGTTAAAAGCAATCTCATTGTAGCAAATACGGGAATATCGGGCCTACTTAATTCCCGTTAACGGGGCAGCAGTGATATTAATCAAATGACATTGGTCTTTTAGCTGTGACTATAAGTCTCTTGATGTGTGTGTATAAAAATGACATACCCTCATTTTTCAGAGAGGCGTATAAAACCGCACTAAATCAAACCTTAGTGCCTACAGAATTTGTTTTGGTTGTTGATGGGCCCATTGATAGTTGTTTAGCGGTTGAAATAAAACACCTGCAGGAACTCTGCACCAAAGAAAGTATTACTTTTAATAGAATAGACTTTGAAGTCAATAAGGGGCATGGTGAAGCAAGAAAGGCTGGTGTTTTGGGTTGTAAATGCAAGTATGTTGCAATATTTGATGCAGATGATATTTATGACAATACAAGGCTGAAACAACAGTATGATTATTTGGAGGCTAATCCCGAAATCAGCATTGTTGGCTCCCAGATAGTTGAAGTAGATTCAAAGACTCTTGCTCCAATAGGTAGACGAGTTTTGCCTGTTGAGCATGATGACATTATGAAAACAATGAAGATTAAATGTCCAATCAATCAAATGACTGTGATGTTTATTAGAGAAGCCGTTTTAAATGTTGGCAATTATCAGACATTTTTTCACAATGAGGATTATTACTTATGGATAAGATTAGCGATAGGTGGTTACCGATTTCATAATTTAGATAAAGATCTAGTGAGGGCGAGAGTGAATCCTTTCTTTTATAGACGCCGAGGTGGCTTGGAGTATTTCTTGAGTGAACTAAGGATTCAAAGATTTCTTTTAGAAAATAATTTAATTCCACTGCCATTGTTTATATTTAACGTCTTTATCAGGTTTTTTATTCAAGTGCTTTTACCTGAAAAGTTTAGAAGTACTTTATTTAAATTGTTTTTCAGAAAAAAGGTGGTTTGTGCCTAATAAAATTATTGGTTATACGACGGGTGTGTTTGATATGTTTCATATTGGACACCTGCATTTATTGAAAAAGGCTAAAAATCATTGTGATTATTTGATCGTAGGTGTCAGTTCTGATGAGTTAGTTGAGAAATATAAGCGTCGAAAACCGATTATACCTTTTGAGCACAGGATTGAAATTGTTTCTGCCTTGTCATGTGTTGATGAAGTGCTTGTTCAGTCACATAGAGACAAAATCAGAGCATTTCATGATATCGGTTTTGATGTGATGTTTGTGGGTGACGATTGGAAGGGAAGTGAGCTGTTTAATAGTGTAGAAAAGAGTTTGGAAAAATTTGGGGCATCTGTGGTTTATTTCGAGTATACGAAGGAAGTATCTTCAACTAAATTCACCAAAATCCTCCAGGACATATACAGTGCAGATAAATTGTTAACTTGAGTATTATGCATGTTTGTTTTTTCTAAATGGGATGGTTTTTGTAAGTTTATTTTTGATAATAAGTTGAAGTGTATTCGTGCAGATGAAATCCAAGTACAAATCCCTGACTCTAAATGGATAGCCATCAAGCATGATGTTGAAACAGATGTAAATAAAGCGCTACAAATGGCAAAAATTGAATGCAAATATGGTATTAGAGCAACATATTATGTCCAGTCTTATTTGCTAGAAAGCAATTCAAGTGTGTTATCTGATATTCAAAGCTTGGGGCACGAGGTCTCTTATCATTATGATGTTTTGGATGCAAATAATGGCGATTATGAAAGTGCAATTAAAGAATTTTCCGCGACATTACTGAAGTTTGAATCACTTGGATTTAAAATTAACACGATTTGTCCTCATGGAAATCCAGTAATGATTAGAAGTGGTTGGAATTCCAATAAAGACTTTTTCAAAAATATAAATGTAAGAGACTTATTTCCTGGAATTTTTGATGTTGTTGTTGATTCGAAATCAAATATAACAGAGGGATTTGTATATATTTCAGATGCTGGATATGGTTGGAAGAAAATTGGAAATGTTTATGACAATGACAAGCGCAATATTGGTGATTCTGATTTACAAAGCATCGAAGGGGTTGTGTCTGAGCTAGAATGCGATGGGCGTTTTATTATTAGTTGTCATCCCCACAGGTGGGAGAGATCGAAAATTAAGGCCACGTATAATTTATATTTATTTAAGATGATTAAGTGCGTTGTTAAACCATTGCTAAGAGTGGGTGTAATTAAAAAATCCCTGTCTAATTTTTATTACTTAGCAAAAAAATTATAGCGATATGGATAAGTTTGATCTAAAAGCATTGCAGAAAAAAATCCTTGAGATGGCAGAGTATTTTGATTCATTTTGTAAAAAACATGAAATTGTTTATTACCTTATGGGGGGGACTGCTCTAGGTGCGATAAGACACGGTGGCTTCATACCATGGGATGACGACTTCGATGTGTTCATGGATTATGAAAACTACCAAAAATTTTTAAAGATTGCCTCTTCAAGGATTAATTTTACTAATTATTACCTTCAAAAGGAATGTACGGAGGAGTGGCCTCTATTTTTCTCTAAACTTCGTATGAATGGAACTACATTTATAGAGAAGGATGTCGTTGGTCGAGACATGCATCATGGTATATACATAGATGTAATGTGTCTTAATAACGCCTTTGACAATATATTCCTGCGCTATTGTCAATATCTCTGTGCGAGAGCATTATCAGCTGGTGCATTAAATCAAAAGGGTTACATTACCAAGTCACTTAAAAAGCGTGTAGCTCTAACATTAGCGTCATGTTTTTTGAGTAGCCCATTAAGAAATAATTTATTGAGATTTGTAAGGTGCCTCAACAAAAAAGATACTAAATTAGTTGGCCACTTTTTTGGAAGAGCTCCATTTAAGAGAACCAGTTTTTTACGTGAATGCTTAGGAGAGCAAAGATATATACCTTTTGAAACCACGTTGTTACCTGTCCCAGAAAGGGTAGAGAATTATCTTTCGGTAAGGTATGGGGGCGATTATATGAAGATGCCGTCTAATATTGAAAAATCGAAATACCCTAGTCATGCTTATTTAGTAGATACGAATTGCTCCTATGAGAAGTATCTGGGTAAAAATATCTGAGATGCTTTTTAAGCGTTTATTTGATATTTTTTTTAGTTTTGTAGGATTAATATTGTTACTCCCTATTATAGTTGTTTCATGGCTGGTGGCATCATTAGACACCGGTTCAAATGGTTTCTTTATTCAAAAAAGAGTTGGGAAGAATGGTCGGCTGTTTAACTTGGTGAAAATAAAAACCATGAATTGTATTGAAGGTGTTGAGACTACAGTAACTTCATCAAAGGATGCTCGAATTACACGAAGTGGTTCCTTTTTGAGGCGTAGTAAACTCGATGAACTCCCACAGTTATGGAATATTTTAATTGGACAGATGAGCTTCGTCGGACCGCGACCTGATGTACCTAGTTATGCGGATAGGTTGACTGGGAAAGACCTAATTGTGTTGAGTGTACGTCCTGGTATTACTGGTCCTGCATCGCTGAAATATAAAAATGAAGAAGAGATGCTTTCCCTCCAAGCTGCTCCTGAAAAATATAATGATGAAGTGATCTGGCCCGACAAAGTACGGATCAACCGGGACTACATAGAGAATTATTCTTTTTGTAAAGATCTTTACTATATTTGGAAAACCATTTTAGGACGAGATGTTAAAAACTAAATTCTCCCCCTGGCCCTCATTTACGTCTGAGGAAGCTGAAGCTGTGAAAGCTATTTTGTTATCAAATAAGGTAAACTACTGGACAGGTGACGAAGGCCACCTATTCGAGAAAGAGTATGCTCATTTTGCCAATTCACGATATGCCATTGCCCTTGCCAATGGAACTGTGGCTCTTGAACTCGCGTTAAAAGCTCTTGAGATTGGCCCTGGTGATGAAGTTATAGTGACACCTCGAACGTTCCTGGCATCTGTGTCTGCTGTCGTCAATTCAGGCGCAATTCCCATATTCGCAGACGTCTCATTAGATTCCCAAAATATTACTGCCGAATCTGTTATTAAAGTATTGACAAGCAGAACAAAGGCCATCATATGTGTACATCTGTCAGGGTGGCCCTGTGAAATGGACAAATTACTTGAGTTGGCAATTGAACTCGATTTGTATTTAATTGAAGATTGTGCGCAAGCTCATGGTGCCAGATACCAGGGTAGGCCAGTGGGGTCCATTGGCGATATTGGTTGTTGGTCCTTTTGTCAGGATAAAATAATGTCCACAGGTGGGGAAGGCGGAATGGTAACAACAAATAGCCGTGAGTTGTGGTCTAAAATCTGGTCTTACAAGGATCACGGGAAATCCTGGGAAGCGGTATATGATAGAAAGCACCCTCCTGGCTTTCATTGGCTGCACGAATCGTTTGGTACAAATGGGCGGATGACTGAAATGCAGGCAGCTATCGGTCGAATACAATTAGGCAAGATGGCAAAGTGGAAGAAACTAAGGCAGGCTAATAGTGCGAAGATTGATTCGGTGTGTAGTAAATTTGATTCGCTACGAGTTCCCTTTGTACCTGACCATATTGACCATGCCAGATATAAGCACTATGCCTTTGTAAGACCAGAGCTACTTAAATCGAATTGGAATAGGGATCGCATTGTTGAGGAAATTAATCGGAAAGGTGTGCCATGTTATCAAGGGAGCTGTTCAGAGGTTTATCTGGAGAAGGCATTCGATAATACAGGTTTAAGACCTAAGAAGCGTCTTCCCGTTGCAAAAGAATTGGGTAAAACAAGTTTAATGTTTTTGATTCATCCTACCTTGACCAAAGTGGAAATTGAAAATACCTGTGATGCAATCATTAAAGTAATGGATCAAGCGTCAATTTAGTTAATATCAAGCCCATATGCGAAAGTTTGCTGGATTAACTTTCAACAGGTTTAAGAAAACAAACTTATGATAATAAATCGAATTTTAAATTTACCACGTTATATAAAGCGGCTTATCGTTGTGTCCGTCGATCTATTTTTATTACCTCTCGCGCTGTGGGCATCATTCTCGCTGAGGCTCGGCGAATTTTACATACCTGAAGGTAATATTAAATATATGTTTTTCGCGGCACCGGCAATTGCTATTCCGATATTTATTCGCCTTGGATTATATCGAGCCATTATCCGATACATCGGTTTCATGGCCATGTGGTCGGTGGCAAAGGCCGTTAGCTTTTACACATTGGTATGGGGCGTACTTGTATTAATGACGCAAACGTCGGGAGTACCTCGTTCGGTTTTGTTAATTAACTGGTTGATGGCTATCATTTTGATCGGTGGTACTCGGGCGATCGCTCGTTGGTGGCTTACGGGTAGTTTTAAATTGAGTCACCAAGCTAGGATAAAGAAAAGAGTAGCTATTTATGGTGCGGGTAGGGCTGGAGTACAGGTAGCAAATGCTTTGTCTAGCAGTTTCAAATTCAAACCCGTTGCGTTTATTGACGATAATCCTGGTTTGCAAGGGAATTACATCGGCGGTTTACGGGTATATGCGTTTAAACAGCTCAGCTCACTTATTGAAGATCAAGCTGTGACCGAGGTATTGCTGGCACTGCCTTCAGCTTCCCGTTCGACAAGGAATAGAATTATTTCGATGCTGGAACCCTTCGCGGTTCATGTAATTACGTTACCCGCTCTCGACGATTATGCCAGTGGCGACATTAAACCCAACGACCTTCGAGAGGTAGGCATTCGTGATCTACTAGGTAGGACTCCTGTAGATCCCGACGAAGATTTATTAACAAAAAATATCAGGGATAAAGTAGTCATGGTCACGGGAGCGGGTGGTTCGATTGGGTCCGAGCTATGTCGACAGATTCTCAAGATTGGACCATCTGTCCTGATTCTGTTTGAGCGCAGCGAACACGACCTGTACAAGATAGAAAGCGAGCTGATCGCTATGGCGGAAAGGATATATCCGCAAATACCCGATACTAGTGAATTTATTATCCCGATACTGGCTTCCGTAACCATTCAAAGTCGCCTAGATATGGTATGTCAAGCCTTTGGAGTGCAGACAATTTATCACGCAGCAGCCTATAAACATGTACCGATGGTAGAGAAAAATCCGTTGGAGGCTATTCAAAACAATATAATTGGTACCTACACGGCAGCGATGGCCGCAATAGACAATAGTGTCGAAACTTTCGTATTAATTTCGACGGATAAGGCGGTACGTCCGACTAGTACTATGGGTGCAACCAAAAGGTTTGCGGAAATGGTCCTGCAGGGACTCTCGTTACTTGACAAAAATAAAACCCGATTTAGCATGGTGCGGTTCGGTAACGTGTTGGAATCTTCCGGGTCCGTTATACCCTTGTTTAGAAACCAGATTAAAAACGGTGGGCCGGTTACCGTCACTGATCCTAAAATTATTCGCTATTTTATGACTATCCAGGAAGCCTCTCAGCTTGTAATACAGGCCGGCGCTATGGGTAGGGGAGGGGAAGTTTTTGTGCTGGATATGGGAGAGGCGGTTAATATCCTGGATATGGCAAAAAAACTGATCCATTTAAGCGGATTGGAAATTAAAGATTCAGAAAATCCTGATGGCGATATCGAGATTGTATTTACCGGATTAAGACCTGGTGAAAAGCTTTATGAAGAATTGCTAATCGGTGAAAATGTAACGCCGACCCGTCATCCACTGATCATGTCGGCTGATGAAGATTATACGAGTTGGGGGCAAGTTTCGGATTATATGGATCGACTAAAATTAGCGATTGAATCCAACAACGTCGACGCGGGCCGAATGCTCTTGGTTGATGCAATAAGTGAGTACAGTCCTCAATGTGATGTGGTTGATCTGGTGCAGGAGCAAATGAAGCACAAAGTCGGTAGTGGAAATAAGGGTAACATTCTCAATTATCCTTCGTGAATCAAATCACTGAAATCTCCAATTAACACGGTGTGTGTTCAGCACTTTTGGTTAAAATAGGCGCATGAGCGGCAAGGTATTTATCAAAACCCACGGCTGCCAGATGAACGAGTACGACTCAGCAAAAATGCTTGACGTACTCGCCGCTGGCTGTGACCTGGTGCTGACCGACGAAGAGTCGGAAGCCGATGTGCTGCTGCTGAATACTTGCTCGATCCGTGAAAAGGCACAGGAAAAGGTATTTTCACAGCTCGGACGCTGGAAAAAGCTCAAGCAGAATAAACCCGAAATGGTCATCGGCGTCGGCGGCTGTGTCGCCAGCCAGGAAGGGGGTGCGATTCGCAAGCGTGCACCTTTCGTTGACCTGGTTTTTGGTCCGCAGACCCTGCATCGGTTGCCGAAAATGCTGCGTGAATCGCGCCAAAGCGGTAATGCAGTGGTCGATATCAGCTTCCCGGAGATCGAGAAATTCGACCATTTGCCCGAGCCGAGGTCCGACGGTGTCAAGGCATTCGTGTCGATCATGGAAGGTTGCAGCAAGTACTGCACTTTTTGCGTGGTTCCTTACACCCGTGGCGAAGAGATCAGTCGTCCACTCGACGATGTCATCGCCGAGGTGGCGAGTCTTGCCGCGCAAGGTGTGCGCGAAGTCAATTTGCTGGGTCAAAACGTCAACGCTTACCGTGGCGAAATGGATGACGTTGACATTGCAGACCTGGCGTTACTGATCCATTATGTCGCTGCGATCGACGGCATCGATCGTATCCGCTATACCACTTCGCATCCGGTCGAGTTTTCCGACAACCTGATCGACGCTTACACGACCGTGCCCGAGCTGGTGAATCATTTGCATCTGCCCGTGCAAAGCGGCTCGGATCGCATTTTATCAATGATGAAACGCGGTCACAGCGTGATCGAATATCGGCACAAAATCAATAAGTTACGCCAGAACAGACCCGATATCAGCCTGTCTTCCGATTT